>DMZE01000017.1:3113-4019 GCA_003492055.1 Cellvibrionales bacterium | reverse complement strand
CATATTTCTTTTATCGATCATATTTCTTTTATCGATCATATTATTTTTAGTTATACTCAGCATGTTCAACAACTGTTTTTTATTAGCCAGTAATTAGATTTTATCAACCAACAACTAGACTTTATCGACTATCAACAACGCAATATCATCAGGGTATTGCTTATCTTCATCGACATTAAAACCGTTAAATACCGATTCAATATCAGCTTTCATTTTAGGCGCTTCAGATAACAAGAAGGCTTCTTTCTTGGCAAGACTCTCTTGCTCTAACACTTCTAAGATACCATCAGAAAACATCATAATTCTAAACTTATCTGGCAAGTCGACAACAATTTCTTGGTAGTTAGTTTCTTCAAACAAACCCACCGGCGCGCCCTGCCCTTCGAGATAACGCGCTTCGCCATTAGCGATGAGTATTGGCACCGGTAATGCACCAGCTACCGAATACGTTAGGCGATTATTTTGTGTATCTAACACCGCATAAAAAATAGTGGCATGCTTACCAATACCCGTACCTAGAAGCTCGTCATTGGCATGCACTAAAAATTCAGCAGGATGCAATATGTCGTCATCTTTCTGGCGGTTATAGTCACTACGCATGCGCGCAGTGAGATTTTTCATTAATACAGTTACAAACGCTGATGATGCACCATGACCAGAGACATCTGCCATAAAAAACACAACGTGGTCAGGACCCACCGTTACGTACTCAACAAAATCACCACTTAAATACACCGACGGCACAATTTGATGATGAAAAATATAAGCGCTTTTTTGCATAGGGCTAACAGGCAGCATTTTCATCTGCACTTGTAAGCCTGCTTGGTGATCTTGCTCTAGCACTGCTAAATTGGTTTTTAATTCGCTGTTGGCTTGCTCTAGTTGATGACGATATTTGAGGTTTTC
>DMZE01000017.1:0-2987 GCA_003492055.1 Cellvibrionales bacterium | reverse complement strand
CCCGAAATAACAATAATCGGCACATGCGAGTAAGCATCGGCTATGACTTTTAAGACATTGATACCATCAAGCTTGGGCATTCTTAAATCACAGAGAACGAGCTCAGGCTTTTCAATGGCCATGGTCGCCAGCCCTTCCTCACCATCAGCCGCTTCACAAGTCTGATAGCCACTGTCTCTAAGGTAGGAGGCAATAGAATGACGCACGTTTTCATCATCATCGATAATGAGAACTTTGACTAATGCAGTGTGGCTAGGAATTTCCAATGGCTTATATCAACTGGCATCTGGGCAGTAGTTATGAATACGAGAATTTTATGGATTTGACCTGAAGCAATACGGCGTTTATCCAAGCTCATCAATTGCTACCATTTAACCACTTTTGCGCGCGTTAATGGAAGAATTAACACGCTAAAAACCGGTAGTTATATTTGGTATTAATGGCTAATTCATTTGGCTGTTTTTATATTCTATTAAAAATCATCACCAAAATCATCGTCAACTTGGCCATTGGCAGTAGCAACTTCACGCTGCTGAATATAGATTTCGCGAATAAAGGTATAGCGATCACCGGAAATTAGCGCCTCTGCATCAAGTAAATCGGCACGTTTATCCAATAGTTTCACCGCCCATATACTATTGCGAGTCCGCACATCATCAACTTGATCAAGGGGTGAAATATAAGCGTCTGGGGCAATAGCTAAGGCATCACGTAAATAGCGACCACCCATTAATGGCAGAACAATATAAGGGCCATCACCAACGCCCCAAACCGCCAACGTCTGCCCAAAATCTTCATTACGCTCTTCTATTCCCCAATCGGTGGCTACATCAAATAGGCCGCCAATACCAACTGTCGTATTAATGGCTAAACGCCCTAAGCTCCTGCCAGACTGACGTAAATCGCCCTGCAGGCCGCTATTAACTACGTTGCTAACCTCGCCAATGTTATCAAAAAAGTTCGTCACGCCACGATCTAAAGCGCTAGGCATTACCCATTGATAAACTTTGGCCGAGGGCTTAACCAACCAACGATCAAGTACTTCATTAAAGCCAAAAATTTTGCGGTTAACCTCTTCAAACGGGTCAACGCTAGCGGCAAAATTAGGCATGGCTAACGTTAATAATAAAACACCAACAAAACGAGAGAATGTAGGCCTTAATGACATGGTGGAAATCCTTAGGAGCTTTCTTAAAACCGATGGATAGGTGAATCGGTTTTGTTAACAATGGGTTTAGTCTCACTGAGCTTATGTTAGCTTGCAGCAGACACGCCGTAGATTATATCCAACTGACGCAATTGCGCCAATATTTCAGCACCGGCAGTAACTACCAAACTGGGATCTGGATGCTGTAACTCTTGAGCAATTTGCAGCAATAGATCTTTACCAAGACAATCACTATTGTCCTCGCATAATTCAAGAAAGCGTGCGGTAACCGGATTCGCCTCTAAAAAAGCGACTTTATCTTGCCTATTACGATAAACCACTAGGCAAACCGGTTGCTCACTGGGCTGCTCAGGCTGAAAGCCTTCACCAATTTGATGAACAGGGTAATCAAACACCATGGACCATGCCAACGGCGATAACACAGGAATATGATCAACTAAGGAGTGATTGGCAGCAACGGCATCCTCAGGCATATCCTGTTCTGCCACAAATAACGCTAACTCGGCCCACTCGTAGCGCGCCAACTGAAGAGCAAACACGGGGTCGCAGGACTGAGGCTTTCGCTCACTTTCTAAATAGGCGAGAAACTCTTCGCTAATCTCTAAAAAGTAAGGTGTTTGCGATTGATGACGATGAATAAAATCTCGCACCATCTGGTGCCAATCGGTATCGCTATACAACTTGCGCAAAACCGGAAAAGCACTGCTAATAAAACCTTCAATATTTTTATAGAACAGCTCACGATAGATTTTCATCCGACGATCTTCTATATCGGCCGGTACCGGATGTAAGTTGGGCTCGCGTATATGCGCCGCAAAAGCACGCTGAACATCAGATAGCGAAGTGCTCATAAGTAACTGCCCTCAGCATGATGAGTGAGGTCTACCCCTTTCTGAATGGCGCGCACATGGTTCACCTCAGCCACTAGCTCTGCTAATGGAGGAAAATTAAAATCACGCTCTACTAACGTAGGCTTAACGCCAAAAGTTTTATACGCTAGCGCTAACAAATCCCAAACGGGATCAATAACGGCTGCACCATGAGTATCGACACGAAGATCTTTGGCCTCTTCATAGTGGCCGGCTATATGCATATAGCTAGCTCTATGGCCGGGTAAAGCTTGTAAGAAATCGGCCGCGTTATAATTATGATTAATACTGTTAACGTAAATGTTATTAACGTCCAATAATAAATCGCAATCGGCCATCTCTAGCACGCCATCAATAAATTCCAACTCAGTCATTTCTTGTGATGGCGCGGCATAATAAGACACATTTTCGAGTGCGATACGCTGGCCTAAAATATCTTGTACCTGCTGCACACGATCAGCAACATAGCGAATGGCATCTTTTTTAAAGGGGATAGGCATTAAATCGTATAAATGACCAGCATCACCACAACAACTTAAATGCTCTGAATAAAGGGGGCATTGATGCGTTTGAATAAACTGCTTAATGTTTTTTATTAGGTTAATATCGAGCGGCTCAGGGCCACCGATATTTAATGATAAGCCATGCAAGGTGAGAGGATAGCGCTCACTGAAGCTGCGTAATTGCCGGGCAAAAAGGCCGCCAACGCCAATCCAGTTTTCGGGTGCCACTTCCATAAAATCAACATCGCCCTGCTGAAGGGCAGAGAATGCTTCAACAAGACCTCGACGCAAACCTAAACCAGCCTGCGCGCTTTTTTGATGCCAGTCTTTGTTCATGTTCGTCATCACAACTTAAACCGCATGAATATTGATTCGTTATTATTGATTAACAAAAAAGAGGAAAAGCTAAAACAATAATGGCGGGAAAGAAAACTTCCCGCCATTATT
>DMZE01000145.1 GCA_003492055.1 Cellvibrionales bacterium | reverse complement strand
CCGACGACCTTGAACTTAAAACTTCAAAGAAAACATAAAAGTCCAGAATATAAGAATACTATGAGATCCAGTTTAAAGATCTATATTCTACTGTTAGTCCACTCTTGACGCTCTTGATCTCAAAACAAAAAAATTAACAGGATGCCGCGACTCATAACATCAAACATAAAGCCGATATCTAAAAGTTAAATAAAAAGAGGAGGGGGGGTTAAGCTAGTGCTAGCTTTTCGTTTTTCTTTTCGGCCATTTTCTTTTGCGTTTCTTCAATATCAGCATTAGTCCGCTGCTTCGTAATACCCGGTATACCAAGACACAACAGCTTCGTTATCTCAGCTCTTGGCAGCGCTTCGCTTAGATAAAAGCCCTGAATCGTATCGCAACCTAACTCTTGCAATAAATCCGCATGCTCAACATTCTCAACACCTTCAGCCACAACGCGCATATCTAAAGCATGAGCAACATCAATAATCGCTTGAGTAATAGCCACATCAACTTTATTGTCGAGCAAGTTAGCAATAAACATCTGGTCAATCTTCAAGATATCAACAGGCAATGTTTTTAATAATTTAAAAGTTGAGTAGCCGGTACCAAAATCATCAATGGCAATCTCGATGCCCATATCACGCAAACCGGTTAAGGTCTCAGATGTTTTTGCTAACGTATCTAAAATCAGTGATTCAGTCAGCTCAATAATTAACTGCTCAGGTGGAAATCCAGTACGTTTTAAAATACGTTTTATCTGTACCAGCATATCCTGACGAATAAGCTGCTTCGCGGATAAGTTAACCGCAATCTTCGCATGAGGAACGCCATCTTCAATCCACTTGGCACCATGTCGACAGGCCGTCTCTAAAACCATTTCACCAATGCCTGAGATTAAACCCGCATTCTCAGCAATAGGAATAAACTCATTGGGTGATACCCAACCCAAATCGTCATGCTTCCAACGCACTAATGCCTCAATGGAAGTGATGTGGCCGGTCGCGAGATTCATCTTAGGTTGGTAATGAACAGTAAGGTCTTTGCGCGAAATAGCATGGCGCAATTCAATTTCAAGATTAAGACGTCGCAGTGATGGTGCGTTAGAGCTACTGCGAGTAAAGAATTTAACACTGTCACCGCCAACAGCTTTGGCATTTTGTAACGCACTAATAGCTTGGTGCAATAAAGTTTGCTCATTATCTGCTTTGTTAGGATAAAGACTAATACCGATACTGGCTGTGGTCATTAATTCTTGCTGGTCTATAAAAACCGGTTTGCGAATAACGTTGAGTAAACGATTAGCAAGTTGACGAAGTTGAGAGGCATTGTCGACACCCTCACTTAACACGGCATATTCATCAGAACCCAAATGCATGAGCAGATGATCACCATTGAGAGCATGTGTTAGTCGGTCGGTAGTGATATCAAGAAGCTGTTGTCCCACTTCTGGGCCAAGCGTTGATGTGATTGTGTTAAAGCGATCAAGATCGATAAAGAGAAGTGCTAGAGATTTTTTACGGAGCCGTGCCCGTGCGATGGCAAGTTGCAATCGCTGCTTGATGTCTATACGGCCAGCCAACAGTTTGGCATTTTCAAAAGCCGTAGCACCAAAAAAAGTATCAGTACTCAAGCTAAACGGTCTTGCATGGTAAAACCTCTACTACAGTGGGGTCTATTAAACGCGACACATATGCACTTGTGCAAGCGAATAACTCGTTAAAAAACAATAATTACCAACTATTTCTTAAAAAAGTTAGCATGTCTATAAATCACACGGTATATTGATCGGCTTAACTTTTATTTAAAATTTAATGCAGCAAAACGATACCTTATGGATGTTTCACGAATACTTGATTCTTTAAACAGCGCGCAACGCGAAGCTGTTTCTTGCGATAACAAAAGTGTGTTAGTGCTCGCTGGTGCGGGAAGCGGTAAAACTAGGGTGTTGGTGCATCGCATTGCATGGTTATTGCAGGTACAAGGTGTATCGCCATCGTCAGTAATGTCGGTGACCTTTACCAATAAAGCCGCTAAAGAAATGCGCTCACGTATTGGTGAGCTACTGCAAATAACCCCGCAAGGCATGTGGGTGGGGACTTTTCATGGTATTGCGCATCGATTATTAAAAGCGCATTGGAAAGACGCAGGCTTACCCGAAAATTTTCAAATTATTGATAGCGATGACCAATTGCGCATGGTTAAGCGTTTATTAAAAGAACATGAGCTCGATGAAACACGTTTTTCTCCTAAATCTATTCAATGGTATATCAATGGTCATAAGGATGAAGGCCGGCGAGCTAAGCATGTCGATCACCATAATGATCCCTATGAAAAGACACTGGTTCAAGTTTATTTAGCCTATGAAGCCGCTTGTGAGCGTTCTGGGCAAGTAGATTTTGGTGAGCTATTGTTGCGTGCACATGAGCTTTGGTTAAACAGTCCCTCCGTATTAAATCACTATCAGCAGCGCTTCCAATATTTGTTGGTCGACGAATTTCAAGACACTAATACCATTCAATATGCATGGCTTCGAGTGCTTGCTGGCAATAGTAATACCATTACCGTTGTCGGTGATGATGATCAATCCATTTACGGCTGGCGCGGCGCTAAGATTGAGAATATCCAGCAGTTCAGTGAAGATTTTCCAGGCACCCAAACGGTTAAGCTTGAACAAAATTATCGTTCTACCTCATGCATTCTCGATGCGGCTAATGCCGTTATTTCGAACAATCCGAGTCGTTTAGGTAAAGAACTATGGACGGATGGCGAGACGGGAGACCCTATCTCGCTTTATGCTGCATTCAATGAGCAGGATGAAGCGCGCTTTATTGTTGAGCGTATAGAAGAGCATGTTAGTAATGACACACTTCGCTCTGAGCAGTCTATTCTATACCGATCTAATGCCCAGTCACGGGTTTTAGAGGAAGAGTTAATCCGTACCGGTATTCCTTATCGCATTTACGGTGGCCAGCGATTCTATGATCGTTTAGAGATTAAAAACGCGGTTGCTTATTTACGCTTGTCTCATGGACGCGATGATGATGCCGCTTTTGAGCGAGTAGTAAATACACCGACAAGGGGTATTGGCAACAAAACGATAGAAGCTTTACGGTTTCGTGCGCGTGAATCGAATACCTCAATGTGGCGAGCAGCCGAGCAATTAATTAATGATGGCAGTTTAACCAAGCGAGCCATGACAGCCCTGCAAAATTTTATGGCGCTAATCAATGATTGTGGTGAAGCATCAAGCACCTTGAGCTTAGAAGACTTGGCGGCTTTTGTATTAGAGGCCAGTGATTTAATGGCCTTTCATGGCAAAGAGACCGGTGAAAAAGGTCAGGCGCGAATAGAGAATTTACAAGAACTCGTTAACGCCACACGACAGTTTGAGCCAGAAGGTGATGACAGCACAGCACTTCGAGAATTTTTAGATACAGCAGCATTGGATTCTGGCGAACAACAAGCCGATGAATATACCGATGCCGTGCAGCTAATGACATTACATTCGGCCAAAGGTCTAGAATTCCCTGTGGTGTATTTAGCCGGTGTCGAAGAAAATCTTTTTCCACATAAGATGTCTGTAGAAGAGCCGGGGCGCTTAGAAGAAGAGCGTCGACTTTGTTATGTCGGTATTACGCGTGCCATGAAGCACCTTTATTTAACCTATGCCGAGACGCGTCGCTGGTATGGACAGGAATCTTATAATGCGGTGTCACGCTTTGTGCGTGAAATTCCCGATGAGTGCATTAAAGAGATTCGTGTTAAGGCCAATATTAGTCGGCCGGTAAGTGCAGGCATGTCATATGCCTCAGCCGATCATGAAACAGGCTTGTTACTTGGTCAGCGAGTGATGCACAGTGTCTTTGGTGAAGGCGTGATACTCAATATTGAAGGACAGGGCAGTAATGCTCGTGTGCAAGTTAACTTTGACGATGAAGGCAGTAAGTGGCTGGTCGCTGCTTATGCCAATCTTAATAGTATTTAAAGAGAGTATATTATGGGCGTTTTTATTAAGGCAGCTTCATTATGCGTAGCGTTGGCGATGTTAGCGGCTTGTGGTGGTAATGATGCTAGCCAAAATGGCAATGCAGGCGAGAATGTGGGCAAGAGCGCCAAACAAGAAAAGTATCAATGGAAGCTAGTAACCACTTGGCCGAAAAACTTTCCTGGTCTTGGTGTTGCGCCAGAAAATTTCGCTAAATTAGTCCATCGAATGAGTAGTGGTCGCTTAAGTATAAAGGTTTACGCAGCGGGCGAAATTGTTCCTGCTATGGAAGTGTTTAGTGCTGTGTCGAGTGGCACGGTTCAAATGGGTCACGGCGCGGCGTATTACTGGAAAGGAAAAATACCTGCTGCGCCATTATTTACCTCTGTGCCCTTTGGTTTAAACGCGCAAGAAATGAATGGCTGGCTTTATCACGGTGGCGGTCTTGAATTATGGCGAGAAGTTTATGCGCCCTATAATTTAGTGCCTATGGCTGGCGGGAATACCGGCATACAAATGGGTGGTTGGTTTAATAAAGAATTAAACAGCATTGAAGATTTTAAAGGCTTAAAAATGCGTATCCCAGGTTTGGGTGGTGAAGTCTTTACACGAGCAGGTGGCACAGCAGTCAACTTAGCCGGTGGCGAAATTTATACGTCATTACAAACGGGTGTTATTGATGCTGCCGAGTGGGTGGCACCCTATAATGATTTAGCTTTTGGTTTTAATAATGTGGCTAAATATTATTATTATCCCGGCTGGCATGAGCCCGGCCCTACTATTGAATTAATCATTAATAAAGATGCTTATCAATCCTTACCCGATGATTTAGTAGCGATTGTTGAAGCGGCAGCACGAACAATTAACCAAGATATGTTGGATGAATATACTTCGCGAAATAATGCGGCATTGGTAGTGTTAAAAGAGAAAGGGGTAGAATTGCGTCGTTATCCTGATGAGGTTTTAGATGTATTGCGTGAAACTTCAAGAATAGTGATGGAAGAAAATGCTCAGAACGATGAGATGTTTAAGAAGGTATATGCGTCTTATAATGCCTATCGTAAAAGCGCGACGGCTTATCATCAGATTAGTGAACGAGCTTACTACGATATAAGAGATTGAATGCGTTAAAGGCCGTTTTCAAAACGGCCAAGCCCAGTTACTAAACCATTATCTAAATTTACAAAAGCTACTTAACTGCGCGTGTTCGGCCATTATTATCGATGGAGACAAATACAAATAAGCCTTCAGTTACTTTAATTTTTTCACCACTCAGCCCGCTATCAATCCATACTTCAACTAATACTTGAATTGAGCTTCGGCCAACGCTAACGATTTCGGTATAGCAGCCGACAACAGCGCCTACATGTACTGGTACCAAGAAGTTCATATTGTCGATAGCGACAGTGGCCACTCGTCCGCCAGCGATTCTACCCGCAGCAACGCCTGCAGCAATATCCATTTGTGATAATAACCAGCCGCCAAAAATATCACCGCTAGCATTAGTATCTTTGGGCATAGCGATAGTCTGAAGAGACATTTCGCCATTTGGCATTGGGTTGTCGTCGTTAGCATTCATGGTGTAAAAACTCGCTATAAATAGAACTAATAGAAAAGTAGATGTTACAGCTACTCAAATTGTACATGCGTTGTTAGTAATCATACCTTTGATAACAACAAAAAGATTGATGACCTATGCCCAGATTGCATTAATTGTAAATTTTTTCCGGTAACCAGGTGACTATGGTTGGCCAGCGTGTCATTAGCAAAAGTAAAAATAGTTGAATTAAAATAAAGGGAGCAACACCACGATAAATAGTGCTCGTCGCTATTTCGGCTGGTGCTACACCTCTAAGATAAAACAGTGCAAAACCGAAAGGTGGCGTTAAGAAAGACGTTTGTAAATTCACAGCAATCATAATGCCTAGCCATATGGGGTCAAAACCCATGGCTAATAGAATAGGGCCGACGATGGGCACAACCACAAAAGTGATTTCTATAAAGTCTAAAATAAAGCCCAGTAAAAAAATAACCGCCATAACAACCAGTAGTGCGCCCATCTTCCCGCCTGGCATATCCGCAAATAATGATTGTACTAATTCATCACCGCCGTAGCCTCTAAAGACTAATGAGAATAAAGTGGCACCCAATAAAATCATAAAAATCATACTGGTGATTTTTAGCGTTTCTCTCACTACTTGCTGTAAGCGAATAAAATTCAATTGCCGTTTACACAGCGCAATAACCGTTGCACCCAGAGCGCCAACCGCTGCCGCTTCAGTTGGCGTAGCGGCACCAGCAAGTATTGAGCCTAGCACTAAGAATATGAGTGCAAGTGGGGGAAGCAAATTTGAAATAATTTGCAGGCCAGAAATATCTTCATCATTTATATAGGCCGGCGCCACATTAGGTTTAAGCCATGAATAGATAAAAATATAAATAAGATACAAGCTCACTAAAATTATGCCAGGAATAAGAGCGCCTACGAATAAATCACCCACAGAAATAGTTTTTGGGCTAAATATACCTTGGTTGATTTGAGCCTGCTGATAGGCAGTAGAAAGAATATCGCCTAAAAGAACAAGTGCTATAGAAGGCGGAATTATTTGCCCCAGTGTGCCGGTGGCACAAATAGTCCCTGTAGCGAGCGCGGGATTGTATTTATGTTTGAGCATGGTCGGCAACGACATTAGCCCCATGGTAACAACGGTAGCGCCAACAATGCCGGTGCTGGCTGCGAGTAACATACCAACAATGACGACCGCATAGCCAAGGCCGCCACGGCGCTTACCAAATAGCGCAGCCATATTATTGAGTAGGTCTTCAGCAAGGCGCGACTTCTCTAGCATCACACCCATAAACACAAATAACGGCACGGCGATTAAAGTGACATTCGTCATTACCCCAAACATACGGCTAGGCAATGCACCAAAAAGGGCAGCATCAAACACATGAGAGGCGGCGCCAATAAAGGCAAAAATCAAGGCGGTTCCAGCCAGAGAAAATGCGACGGGATAACCCAACATAAGTACTAGGCAAACAACTAAAAACATCAATAGAGGAATAAATTCAATCATATTAAAGTTCTGCCTGCGAATACTGTGAAAAACCGACTAGCGTTAAGGTCGATTTTGCAATTTCAGAAATGCTTTGTAGTAATAAGCCTGCTGCTAAAAGAGGTATCAGTGTTTTAAGTAAATAGACGATAGGAAGCCCGCCAGTATCCGATGAATGCTCCTTGAATTGCCAAGCTTGTAAAACATATTGATAGCTAGTGATAAAAATAAACACACAAAGCGGTAAAAGAAAGACGATGGCGCCAAACAGATTAACAGCAGCTTTTTTCCGTGGACTAAATTGGCGATAAAAAATATCAACACGCACATGGCCGTTAATGTTAACCGTGTAGGCAATACCCAGCATAAAGCATGCGGCATGCAAGTAGGTAACCGACTCTTGCAAAGCAATAGAGCCTATTTCAAAGCCATATCGTAGAATCACAATTAGACTTTGAGCGACGACCATAAGGACCAGCAGCCAAGCAACCGCATGACCGGTGCGGAGCGTCCATTTATCGATAAACGTGACGAGGCCATCCAGTGTGCTAAACAATTGCTGCGAGAAATTATTCACATGCTGTCCTATATCGATTTTGGTTCATGCTATAAAATTATTATTAGAATATATAAAAGGGGATGATTATACACATGCTGTAAGAGCCATGATAAAGTGGTTTTACTAAAATCGGTTAAATTAAAGCCATTTGACTGAGGTCGTCTTAGTTTATTGCACATCAATTTCTTACTTCAATGTTGTCGGTAGTGATAGTTGCCGACAAGTTTACGAGAGAGTTATTATGCAAAGCAAAGGATTAATCTTCTTAGTTTTATTCTCATTTTTAGGCTTAAGCGGTTGCGAAAAATCGATGAATATCACCGACGAGGCGCTAAGTGGTTATATTGAAGCGTGTTTAAGCAATGACAACTTATCACCAGGTATGGCGGTTGCCTGCGGTAACTATCAGAAAGAGTGTCAGCGTCGAGGCAAGGCGACGGGTAATTACTTCTGCTAGAAGTTGTTTATCGATCTGCCTGTCAATCCTAGCGCCTGCTGACTTTACTAGCGCTTGCTTACTTTATTAGTAACATGTATTAACGGCAGCGTGCTTGCAGCGCTAATAATTTTTGCTGCAGTGACTGTTGGTTTTGCGGACTAGCTTTGGCCGCTAGTTGATAGTATTTATTCGCTTCTGCACAAAGATCTTTCTCCTCTGCGATTTCACCGAGCTTAATATAAGCAATTTGCGTGGGCGCTAAAAGTAAACTCGCTTGAAGGTCTCGCTCAGCAGATTCGTAAGATCGTAACTCATAACGCAAAATACCGCGTCGCAAAATGGGCGAATAGTACTGATTATTAAGTGCTATTGCTTGGTCAAATGATTTTAAAGCAACACTTGAACGATTAAGCTTTGTTTCAGCCGCCCCTTTGACTTCATAGAACTCACTTTCCTTAGGTTCAATTTTAATGGCTTGTTCTGCGAGTCTTATTGCTTCAGCATACTTTTTATCGCCGATTGCCTTTTTAGCTTTATCCGACAAATCATAAGCTGGTTTACGATCCATGAGCTTTTTAATTTCCTGTTGATAACGGGTTTTTCCTCGCTCGCCACCCCGTTTAAGTGACCATGCAGTTTGCTCATTCGCGGCAACCCTTGATTGTGACGGCGGGTGGGAGGCAAACAGCGCACTAAAGGCATCACTTTGACGGCCTTTAGAAAGCGCCACAAAGGTTTTCTGTAAACTCACCGCCGCTTCGGGATTGTAGCCGGCAGCACTCATATACTGCATGCCATAAAGATCGGCTTCGAGTTCACGGCTGCGACTATAACGGGTTTGTCCATAGAGGCCAGTATAAGCAATACCTTGTTGGAGGGCTTTATTGCTATAACCGGAATTAGACAACAGCACGTTAGCGGCCAGCTGGCCTACCGAGATTAACGAGCCAACTTCTTGGCTTTGCGCCGAATGTCTAGCATCTGCATGGACAATTTCATGAGCTAAAACAGCGGCGAGTTCAGCTTCATCTTTGAGAGAAATCAGTAAGCCGCGATTAACGGCAATTTTTCCACCTGGAAGCGCCCATGCGTTAGGGCTTGAATCATTTAGCACAATAAAATCATAAGGAAGGTGAGAGCGCTTGCTATACTGAGCGAGCTTTTTACCTACAGATCGAACATAGAGTGTTAGATCGGGATCAATTGTATAAGGACCGCCGCCCGCTTGCTGTTGATGGCTATAATGCTGCTCGCCAATCTTGCGTTCCCAGTTTTCATCAACCCAAGCGAGTTCTTGTTTACCGGTAACGGGATTCACAGAGCAAGACATAAGGGCTGACAATAAGGTGGCATTAAGCACAATGACAGCAAGCGTTGATAATGAAAAGCGCTTATACATAATAGGAACATCCGTTATAGGGCTTTTTATAAGCGGGTTAAGATTGTGAGTGAATGAAAACGAGCGAATAAATGCGCCGTATTGATTCATCGTTTGCGGTACAGTGTCAGTGATTGTAATGGTAAATGGCAAGTCGTTAACCGCAATCTTTGCCAAAATTTTACGTGAATGGTAATTTAAGGCGCCGAAGTGAAGTTTTTAAAGTTCAAATGACGTTAATTTCAAATAAAATAACCAACCAATGATAATATGGGTTCTCTGAATAAAAGGCATTGATTTATGCTCGTTGTAATTTCTCCAGCAAAAACGTTGGATTTTGAAACACCTGCCGTCACCAATACGGCCACTAAACCTTTAATGTTAAAAGATTCTACAGAGTTAGTGGAACTTATGCGCGAGTATGCGCCAGAAGATATTGTTAACTTAATGTCGGTTAGCCAAAAAATTGGTGAATTAAATTCTGAGCGATTTATGAATTGGCATACACCCTTTACCAAAAAAAATGCGAAGCAGGCAGTGCTGGCATTTAAAGGAGATGTGTATACTGGTTTAGATGCAGAATCTTTTGATGATAAAGATTTTGAATTTGCTCAAGCACACTTACGCATTTTAAGCGGCCTCTATGGTGTATTAAAACCCTTAGATTTGATTCAAGCCTATCGATTAGAAATGGGGACTAAATTAGATAATGCTAGAGGAAAAAATCTCTATGAGTTTTGGGGCGACAAACCCAGTGTCTCACTTAAAAAGCAATTGGCTAGTTTAAAGTCAAAGGTATTAATTAATTTAGCATCTAATGAATATTTTAATGTGGTCGATAAAAAGCTATTAGGCGCTGAGATTATTACGCCGGTATTCAAAGATTATAAAAATGGTAAATATAAAATAATCAGTTTTTATGCAAAAAAAGCGAGAGGTCTAATGAGTGCTTATATTATTAAGCATCGTATAGAAGATCCGTCCAAGCTTAAAAAATTCACCACAGCAGGATATCGATTTGATAAGGATTCATCTGATGCGAAGCAGTGGGTCTTTTTGCGTGATGAACAAATATAAATTATGGATAGAGAGGATTTAAAATGAGTTTTGTTAAATCCGCATCATTGCGTAATCAATTTTTGATTGCGACACCGACATTAGAAGATGGTATTTTTAAATCCAGTGTTACCTATATTTGCGAACACGATGAAGATGGCGCAATGGGCATTATTATTAATCGGCCCTCTGATTTAAAATTCAATGACTTGGTAAAAGAGTTTGAAGCCGTTGAGACTTCGGAATTAAATACCCAGCCGGTGATGGTTGGTGGTCCCGTTGGTTTAGAGCGTGGATTCGTATTGCATCAAACGCCGGAGAATACGATTGAGTGGTTATCGACACTTCAGATTAGTCAGGATATTGCGCTAACCGGTTCTAAAGATATTTTAACCGCATTGGGTGAAGGTCAAGGCCCTGATAAATTTTTATTTGTGTTGGGTTATGCCGGTTGGGGTGCGGGGCAATTAGAGCAAGAGCTAATGGAAAATGATTGGCTGACTTGTCCAGCAACACCAGAAATTTTGTTTTCAACGCCTTATCATTTGCGTGCAGAAGCAGCAGCTAAATCATTAGGTGTAGATTTAAGTGCACTTGCAACACAGCCAGGTAATGCTTAAGTATTTATGTCTACTCAAAACTCTGACAATAATAATTCTGCCAATAAAAATCAAATTATTTTAGGCTTCGACTTCGGTTTAAAGCAAATCGGTTTAGCTGTGGGTCAAACATTGACGCAGTCAGCGCGACCGTTAACGGTTTTTAAAGCGAAAGACGGTAAGCCGCAATGGCATGAAATTGAGGCGCAGTTGGCGGAGTGGAAGCCGGATTATTTGGTGGTGGGTTTGCCGTTGAATATGGATGGTACAGAGAGTGATATGTCGGTGCGGGCAAGAAAATTTGCTAATCGTTTGCATGGTCGTTTTGGTTGTGTGGTTGAGCTTTGTGATGAGCGTTTGTCGAGTGCGGAGGCGAAGTCGCAGTTAGCTGAGGGTAGGGCTATTGCTAGGCAGGATTCGAGTGCGGAAGCCGCGGAGCAATATGGGCAGGCGATGAGTCGGAATAAACGTGATGGGACGGTTGAT
>DMZE01000256.1 GCA_003492055.1 Cellvibrionales bacterium | reverse complement strand
CATGAAGTTTACCGAAGGTGCCTTTAAAGAGTGGGGCTACGAGCTTGCTAAAGAGGAGTTCGGTGCTGAGCTTTTAGACGGTGGCCCATGGATGACCATGAAAAACCCTGTTACTGGCAAAGAGATCATCATAAAAGATGTTATTGCTGATGCTATGTTGCAGCAAATCTTATTGCGTCCAGACGAATACAGCGTTATTGCAACCTTAAACCTTAATGGTGATTACATCTCTGATGCACTTGCTGCTCAGGTTGGTGGTATCGGTATTGCGCCTGGTGCAAACTTATCTGACGATATTGCTTTGTTTGAAGCGACTCACGGTACTGCGCCTAAGTATGCTGGTCAGGATAAAGTAAACCCAGGTTCAGTTATTTTGTCTGCAGAGATGATGTTGCGTCATCTTGGCTGGAATGAAGCGGCTGATCTTGTAGTATCTGGCGTTGAAGGCGCAATTGCTGCAAAAACAGTCACCTATGATTTTGAGCGTTTAATGGATGATGCAACACTGCTTAAGTGTTCAGAATTCGGCGATGCCATTATTAAGCATATGAAGTAATTGTTGTCGCTTGCCAAGAAAGTGGTTAGCGCACAAAAAAGCCGACGTTTGCGTCGGCTTTTTTGTATCTGCTTATTGTAATACTCTAATGTCCATATTCAATGCATTGAGCTAAGTCATTGACTGGGCGCTAAATAGCAGCTTCGGCTTCTTTGTTAGCGTTATAATTGGCTTCCTTAGATGGTTCAGCGTTGGAGCTGATAGCGGCATCTTTTGACTCGCCACTAATATCTGGAGCTTCGGCGAGAATAGTTATGCTGGCAGCATGAAGGCCTTTGGGACCATCAACGGCTTGAAAAGCAACACACTGGCCAGCCTTTAATGTGCGATAACCGTCCATTTCGACTGCCGAATAATGTGCAAATACATCTTTGTTTTCTATATCGGTTAAAATAAAGCCGTATCCTTTGGCGTTATTGAACCATTTCACCACACCTGTTTGCATAATAGTTAATCCTTCAATTCAGTCGTTATCCTTATCGTTTCTTTATCTTATTTTGCTGTTTCTCTATTGAATTAAGGTGTTGAAACTATAGAGAAAAACAAGAATAAGTGTATAATCAACGACTTGGCTTAATTGTGCAGGCTGTAACAGACTCTTTTTAACGCCTGTAGCATAAATAGTCAAGTAAAAACCCAACAGCTTAAAAGTTGAACAAGCTGTATGATAGGTAGCATCTTTCGCATTAAGTGGAAAAAAAATAACATGAAAAACTCTCAAAATAGTCAATTTCTACTACCCTTATTAATGAGCGGTGATGCAGCAGATGACGAGCATGACGGTGATCTAGCGTTTGCGGTTGAGGTTTCTAAACCCAAACTCGAAGTACCTTCAATGTATAACGTTGTTATGTTGAACGACGACTACACGCCAATGGAGTTTGTAGTTGAAGTAATGGAAACGTTTTTCAATTTAGATCGTGAAGCAGCTACCAAAGTTATGTTAACAGTACATACCATGGGTCGAGCAGTTTGTGGTTCTTACACACGAGATATTGCAGAAACAAAAGCGTCTTTGGTGAATCAATATGCCAGAGAAAGCCAGCATCCACTTCTTTGTGAAATAGAGTCATTTAAAGAAGAATAATGTTCTTTGTTTTTAATATAAGAGTTAGTAGTACGAGGTAGTAGTAAACATGCTCAATAAAGAGCTAGAAAGCACTCTCAATAGCGCATTCAAAGTTGCTCGCAATAAGCGACATGAATTTATGACTGTTGAGCATTTGTTATTAGCAATGCTTGATAATCAAGATGCATCTGATGTTCTCACTGCCTGTGGTGTAGAAGTCAAAAAATTAAGTTCTAGTCTGGTTGAGTTTATTAATTCAACCACCCCCTTACTTAACGTAGAAGATGAAGAGCGAGACACTCAGCCAACACTGGGTTTTCAGCGTGTACTTCAGCGTGCCGTTTTTCATGTCCAATCTTCAGGTAAAAAAGAAGTTAGCGGTGCTAATGTTTTGGTCGCTATCTTTAGTGAGCAAGAGAGCCAAGCGGTTTACTTACTGAAGGATCAAAGCGTCGCCCGAATCGATATAGTTAACTACATTAGTCACGGTATCTCAAAAGTTGCAGGGCAAAGTGACACGCCTTCTGAGCAAGATGGTGACTCGGTTGGAGAAGATTCTGGCGCGGCTGAAGGGGGCACTTCAAAGAATCCTTTAGAAGCATATGCCGTTAATTTAAATGCAGAAGCAGAGTCTGGTCGAATTGACCCATTAATTGGTCGTCATGACGAAGTTGAGCGCACCGTTCAAATATTGTCACGTCGCCGCAAAAACAATCCTTTATTAGTGGGTGAGGCTGGCGTTGGTAAAACAGCCATTGCCGAAGGTCTTGCTAAGCGCATTGTTGATGGCGAAGTACCTGAAATACTCGAAAACAGTATTATTTATTCGTTGGATTTAGGTGCATTACTAGCCGGTACTAAATACCGTGGTGACTTCGAGAAACGTTTTAAAGCGCTACTTGGCGAATTGAAAAAGCGTGATGATTCAGTCCTCTTTATTGATGAAATTCATACCATTATTGGTGCTGGAGCCGCTTCTGGTGGTGTTATGGATGCGTCGAATTTACTCAAGCCATTATTAAGTTCGGGTGATTTACGCTGCTTAGGTTCTACCACATTCCAAGAATATCGCTCTATATTTGATAAAGATCGCGCATTATCGCGTCGCTTCCAGAAAATTGATGTTAATGAGCCGAGTGCTGATGACACTTATAAAATCCTCAAAGGTCTTAAATCTAATTTTGAAGCGCATCATGATATTGTTTACACCGATAAAGCCTTACGTGCAGCGTCAGATTTAGCGGCCCGTTATATTAATGAGCGCTTTTTACCGGATAAGGCGATTGATGTTATTGACGAGGCGGGAGCTTATCAGCGCTTAATGCCTGCTAGTAAGCGTAAAAAGAAAATCGGCGTTACTGAAATAGAATCAGTAGTTGCTAAAATTGCTCATATTCCGCCTAAGCATGTCAGTTCTTCAGATCGTGACTCGCTTGGTAAGTTAGAAGAGAACCTTAAGCATGTCGTTTTTGGTCAAGATCCTGCTATCGAAGCGCTTTCTGCTGCTATTAAGTTATCACGAGCGGGTTTAACTTCACCTGATAAGCCCATTGGTTCGTTCTTATTTGCCGGTCCAACGGGTGTTGGTAAAACAGAAGTCAGTAACCAGTTAGCTTCGGTTATGGGTATGGAGCTTATTCGTTTTGACATGTCAGAGTATATGGAACGTCATACGGTATCGCGTTTAATTGGTGCGCCTCCTGGTTATGTGGGTTTTGATCAAGGTGGTTTACTTACCGATGCCGTTACTAAGAACCCACATTGTGTTGTTCTTTTAGATGAGATTGAAAAAGCGCATCCTGAAGTCTTTAATATTTTATTACAGGTTATGGATCACGGCACACTCACTGATAACAATGGTCGTAAAGCTGATTTCCGTAACGTGGTTGTGATTATGACGACGAATGCTGGCGCTGAATCAATTAGCCGTCGTAGCATTGGCTTTACTCATCAAGATCACAGTACTGATGGTATGGAAGCGGTGAATAAGATGTTTACGCCTGAGTTTAGAAACCGCTTGGATTCTATTATTCAGTTCGATCCGTTAAGTGAAGATGTTATCTTAACTGTTGTTGATAAGTTCTTGATTCAACTTCAAACTCAGCTTGATGATAAGTCTGTATTGCTTGAAGTTGATGCTAAGGCGCGTCAATGGTTGGTTGATAAAGGTTACGATGTTCATATGGGTGCGCGGCCGATGGCGCGTGTTATCCAACAGCATATTAAGAAGCCGTTGGCGGAGTTGGTGTTGTTTGGTGAGCTCGCTGCAGGTGGTGGAACGGTTAATATTACGGTTAGGAAGGATCAGTTGGTGCTGAAGGTTAGTAAGGATTGATTTGAGCTGTATTGAGCTATTAAGAAAGTCGCTAATGATTTAGCGGCTTTTTTTTTGAGTTTTTTAAGGTCAAGTTCGTCGGGGGTGGCCCGACATGGCCGAGTCTAGATCTTTAAACTTTATTTGATAGTGTTTTTATATTCTGGATTTTTAGTTTATTT
>DMZE01000179.1 GCA_003492055.1 Cellvibrionales bacterium | reverse complement strand
GAGCGCGTTTTTTTGCTTGAGGCGAATTAGCCAAGATAAACTCCGAATATACGTACAAATTGAGGCGGCGAATTATTCAGATATGTAAGGAGATTGTCAATAGCAGTGTAAATGGAGAGAATGGGGTTGATAACGTTATCTTATATTTATTTATCAGTTAAAATTGAGCAAATACAAGTAGTTAACTTAATTTAAAGCAGTTTACAGTCATCTTAAGGGGTTAAATAATTTCACATGGCAAAATCGACACCGATATTCAGTCCTTTAGGATTGGCAGTTTTAACAGTTTCAGACACTCGAACAGCAGAAAATGACACATCGGGTGACTATTTAGTAAAAGCACTGAGTGATGCAGGCCATAAGCTTGAGAGTCGTAGTCTAGTAAAAGATGATATTTATGCGATTCGTGCCATTGTCTCACAGTGGATTGCTGATTCATCGGTTGACGCCATTGTCATTACTGGTGGCACGGGTTTTAGTGGTCGTGATTCAACGCCCGAGGCTGTGAGCCCCTTATTTGATAAAAGTATTGATGGTTTTGGTGAGTTATTTCGACAGCTTTCTTATGACGATATAGGTACTTCGACGATTCAATCGCGCGCCTTAGCGGGTTTTGCCAATAATACGGTGTTATTTGCTCTGCCAGGTTCGACGGGTGCCTGCACACTTGCATGGACAGGCATTTTGTCTGAGCAGTTAGATAGCCGTCATCGCCCTTGTAATTTTTATGGTGTATTACAAACGCTAGAGCAGTAAGAGAATCGAGAGCAGTAAAAAAAGAGAGCAGTAAAAGATAATGATCACTTTTGAACAAGGTTTTGAGCAGGTGATGGCGCATGCGGCTATTACTTCTCGTAATGAGTTAGTGCCATTGGATAAAGCCCTAGGACGTATTGTTGCATCAACACAGCAATCAATTATTGATGTGCCTGGCTATGATAATAGCGCTATGGATGGCTATGCGGTGCGCAGCAATGATATTGCGTTAGGAGTAAGTTATTGTGTATCGCAACGCATTGCCGCAGGAGAGGCGCCTCAAGCATTAGCGGATAACTCTATTGCAAGAATTTTTACTGGCGCGATGGTTCCCGCAGGTGCCGATGCAATTATTTTGCAAGAAGATGCAGTGATTGATACCAATCAAAAATTTGCAAGCGATAGCGATTCTGAGAGTGATTTAAAGGTCAGTTTTACTGAGCTGCCGCGATCGGGTCAGCATATTCGTCTGGCAGGTCAAGACATAAAAAAAGGTGCGGTGGTTGTTGAGCAGGGTCGACGATTGACGTCGGGTGATATTGGTTTGCTGGCGTCTGTCGGCATCGCTGAGTTGTCCTGTTATACGCCAGTTAAAGTGGCCTTTTTCTCTACCGGTGATGAATTAAAAAATCCGGGTGAAACTCTATCGGCAGGGCAAATTTATAATTCCAATCGTTATTTTCTTGCCGCTAGAATTAAAGCGTTAGGGGCTATTCCTGTCGATTTAGGCTGCTGTCCTGATACAGAAGCGGCGACGCGCGAGTATTTAATTAGCGCCAGCGAACAGGCCGATTGCATTGTAACTACTGGCGGTATGTCGGTAGGCGAAGAAGATTACGTGCGTCAACAAGTGGAGTCTTTAGGTTCTATTTTATTTTGGAAGCTAGCCATTAAGCCGGGTAAGCCTGTCGCGTTTGGTAACATAAAAGGAACGCCCTTTTTTGGTCTGCCGGGTAATCCTGTTTCTTCGTTTGTCACGTTTCATTTATTGATGCGGCCATGGTTATTAAAAACCATGGGCTATGATGATTCACGTGCTGTCGATTTATCGCAATCGTCGCTTGGCTCAGTTGCGGCTAAAGCAGCATTTGATTGGCATAATTCGGGTAAGCGTTTAGATTTCTTACGAGGCCAGGCATCCATCAATAGTGCTGGTGAAGTCACCGTGGCACGTTATCAAAATCAGAGTTCAGGTGTGCTATCTTCGATTGCGCAATGCAATGTGTTAATACCGGTTCAGCCGGGTCAGCAATGGCAAGCGGGAGACACTTGCCAGATTATTGCCTTGTCAGATTTTGGTGAGTTAACGTTAATAAATTAACAAAAAACTCTTATTTTATAGTGTAAGTAGCTGAAATACCAATAGTTGAAGCGTTGTAATCAATGTCGCCCAGAGGTGTATTTTGGGTGTCGCGATTAACATAGGAAAGATAAAAATTAAGCGCGAGCTTCGCCGATAATGCCCAATCGGTTTGACTTTCAATTTCGGTAATTTTATCTTTTCGATCGAAAGCAGAAAAATCAGTTTGTAAATAAGAAGTGAGTAATCGGGTGCTTAATCGAGAGTTAATATTGTAGGTTAGGTTAGCACTAACGCGATTATCTTTATTGTCTTGAGTCGTGTCGGTCGAAAGTACGAGCTCATCGTTTTCAAAGTCACTATTATCAAAGGTATAAGTAAGCTCTGCAAGGCAGCCACGGCATAAGTTTTGAAATTGATAAGCAATATCAACACGCGTCCTTTCTACCACGGCAATTTCATCAAAATTATTGGTGTTGAAACCGTCAATGTCTCTATCTAAGCCAATGCTCGAATCAGCCAATTGGCGAACGATATCAATGGAAAAAATATTGCCACTGAAGTTACGGTTATAGTTAATGGCAGTGAAGACGCCGGTTTGTTCGTCATTAATTAAGCTACGTTCTGCACGGTTGGCACCCAATCTAAGGCCATAATTACCGCTAGCCAATTCTGTGTTATAGCCGGCAAATAATTGTTGGTATTTAAAATCGGGACTGTTGTTATCAAACTGCGTTTCTGCATTGGCATAGCCGACTTCAAGCGTTGATGTGCTCGATAATGAATGTGACCACATGAGATCTGCTTGGGCTCGCTCACTATCAATATTGCTTCTATCTGCAGGGCTTTCGTTAGAGGCGTTACCCTGAGAGAGTTGGGTGTAATCTAAAGATACAATAATATTGTCGACACCTGAAAGGCGGGCTGTATAGGTGGGGCCGGTCGAGAATATTTGTCGGGTTTCTTTATTGTCGACAGTGTCGGGAACGAGATCATTAGACAACACTTCTGAAATATCATGATCAATATGCCAGCTAAGGCGGTTATCAAGAATCTCCCAAAGTAATTCACTGCTGCCATTTATTTCATCATTGGTTTCTAGGCGATCATTTTTAAAATCACGATAAGTTAAACGATAATCGGATTCAAAATTAATGGCTTCGCTTTCATGCGTTAAACCAATACGAGCACCTATAAACGATTCGATACCATCGCGTTTTTGATTGTCAGGCAGGCGATTAATATTATCAGTTGCTTCACCGCCCAGTAACAAATCGAGTGAGTAGTCCAGAGCGAAAGCGGGTGAGGCTATTGAGGCGGCGCTGAGTGCGAGCGTTATGGCTGAAAGCCGTAAATACGAAGGTGTCCATGCCAAGCGTTGTACGATAATCATAATTTAAACCCATAATAGATAGTCGATGTTGCAGTATAACGGCTAGCTAAGGGTCAATTGTTGAATCAAATGTAAATGTTGGGTTAAATATAACGGCTCAATTCATTATATCTATTTGTCTCAGGCATAAAAAACTTGAAGTTCAGACCAAAAAAAACTTGAAATAATGATGAAATTATTTCAAGTTTTTTAGCGATGCCGCCTTTGGAATGCGGCTTTATGTAATGTTATTCACCGTTATAACGCTGAAAAACCAAGCTAGCGTTCGTGCCGCCAAAGCCAAAGCTATTTGACATTACGCGGTTAAGAACAACGTTTTCTTGCGTTTTGGTGACAATCGGTACGCCAGCCGCATCAGGATCAAGCTCATCGATATTGGCTGAACCGGCAATAAAGTTATGCTGCATCATTAACAAGCTGTATATCGCTTCTTGAACACCGGCGGCGCCAAGTGAATGGCCTGACAGCGACTTAGTTGAGCTCACAGGCGGAAGTTTGTCGCCAAATACAGCTTTCATGCCATTGAGTTCAACAACGTCACCAGCAGGTGTGCTAGTGCCGTGAGCGTTAATGTAATCAATTTCACCAGTGACTGTTGAAAGCGCTTGTTGCATGCATCGAATGCCGCCTTCGCCCGAAGGAGAAACCATTTCTGCGCCGTCAGAGGTGGCACCATAGCCAACCAATTCAGCATAGATTTTAGCGCCACGGGCTTTAGCATGTTCGAGTTCTTCAATCACTAACATGCCACCACCACCGGCAATAACAAAGCCATCACGATTCGCATCATAGGCACGAGAAGCTTTGGTGGGCGTGTCATTGTATTTTGATGACAGTGCGCCCATAGCGTCGAATAATGAGCTTAGCGTCCAATGTTCTTCTTCACCACCACCGGCAAAAACAATATCTTGTTTACCCAGTTGAATTTGCTCCATGGCATTACCAATACAATGGGCGCTGGTTGAGCAAGCCGAGGCAATAGAGTAATTCACCCCTTTGATTTTAAAGCCAGTAGCAAGACAAGCTGAAACTGTACTCGCCATGGTTTGCGTAACGCGATAAGGACCCACGCGACGTAATCCACGATCACGCAATATATCCGCTGCTTCAACTTGGCTAGACGAGGTTGCGCCACCTGAACCGGCGATAATGCCGGTGCGTACATTCGATACATCACTGCTGTCTAAGCCCGCATCAGCAATAGCATCTTCCATTGCGACAAAAGCATAGCCGGCTGCATCACCCATAAAACGCCATAATTTACGGTCTATTCGTTCACTTAGGTCAATATCAACTCTGCCTGCAACATGGCTGCGCATGCCTTTTTCAATATATTCAGGAATAGTTTGAATGCCTGAGCGAGTTTCTTTTAATGATGTGAGGACAGATTCAGCCGTGGTGCCTAAGCATGAGGTGATTCCTAAACCTGTAACAACAACTCTTTTCATTTGATTCGACCTTAATATAGAGGATATTTTTTGTATGCTTTATCAATGTGCGATTACATACGTTAGAAAATTAATAATAAAGCTAACGCTCTATGTTTGTTCAATAACGCAATTAATTACGCGTCTTCTTGTTTAAACAAACCCACGCGTAAATCTTTGGCGGTATAAATAACTTCGCCATCTACTTTCATATAGCCATCGGCAATACCCATAACGAGTTTGCGCTCAATAACGCGTTTTAAATCTAAGTGGTAGCTCACCAATTTTGCATCGGGAGTTACTTGGCCGGTAAATTTAATTTCTCCGGCGCCTAATGCGCGACCTTTACCAGGGTTGCCTTTCCAGCCCAAGAAAAAGCCAACCAATTGCCACATGGCATCTAAGCCTAGGCAGCCTGGCATAACAGGGTCACCCGGAAAGTGACAGTCAAAAAACCATAAATCAGGATTAATATCCAACTCAGCAATAATCGACCCTTTGCCGTGTTCGCCGTCTTCGGCAGAGATATG
>DMZE01000225.1 GCA_003492055.1 Cellvibrionales bacterium | reverse complement strand
TTAATACTGATTCAGATTCAGAAGTGATGCTCAACGTGTTTGCGCATGAGCTGCAAAAAATTGGCAAGTTGCGTCCAACGCATGAAGATGTTTTTGCTGCGGTTGAAGCTGTGCATCGTCGTTGCTCTGGCGGTTATGCGGTGGTTGCAATGATTGCGAATTATGGAGTCGTTGGTTTTCGTGACCCGCATGGTATTCGGCCGTTAGTTTATGGTAAGCGTGAAACTGAGCGCGGTCCTGAGTATATGATTGCCTCTGAAAGCGTTGCCTTAGATGTATTAGGTTTTGAGCGTATTGATGACGTGAAGCCTGGGCAGGCAGTATTTATTAATGCATTGGGTGAGTTAACGCTTTATCAAAGTGAAAGAACAGCAGAATACTCGCCTTGTATTTTTGAACATGTTTACTTTGCCAGACCCGATTCGATTATTGATGATATTTCAGTTTATAAATGTCGTTTGCGTATGGGCGAAAAGCTTGCAGATAAAATTATGGCGCTGCGTCCTGAGCATGATATCGATGTGGTTATTCCTATTCCCGATACCAGTCGTGTGTCCGCACAAGTTTTAGCGCATCGTTTAGATGTTAAGTTTCGCGAAGGCCTTATTAAGAATCGCTATATTGGCAGAACGTTTATTATGCCCGGCCAAAGCGTGAGAAAAAAATCGGTACGACAAAAACTCAATGCTATTGAGTTAGAGTTTAAAGATAAGAATGTGATGTTAGTAGATGACTCAATTGTCCGTGGTACAACGAGTTGCGAAATCATTCAAATGGCCAGAGAGGCTGGCGCTAAAAACGTTTATATTGCTTCTGCAGCGCCACCGGTTCGCTACCCGAACGTTTATGGTATCGATATGCCCTCTGCTGATGAGTTAATTGCTCATGGCAAAACAGTTGATGAAGTGCGTCAAAAGATTGGTGCCGATTGGTTGGTGTATCAGGATATTGAAGACCTTATTGCCTGTGCTCGTGAAGGTAATCCGGATATTAAACAGTTTGACTGTTCAGTGTTTAATGGCGAATACATTACCGGTGATATCGACAACCAATACCTTGATGAGTTACATGAGCGTCGTAATGATGCCTCAAAAATAAGCGCTGAGGTTAACCAACATCAGCTTAAACATGAATCAGCGGTGGTTGATTTATATAATGATGCTACTTAGTCAATTGGTTAGTTAGTTTTTTTATTAGCACTGCGGTTATAGATTAACCGCAACTATTTTATTTGAAAGCGAATGAAGTTTTATTATGTCAAAAACGCATGATACAAAAGACACATTAGCGAAAGCCTTAGAGGGCGCTCAAAGCCAAACATTGGCCGTGCGTGCGGGGCAGTCTCGGACTAATGAAGACGAGCATTCAGAAGCACTGTTTCTAACATCAAGTTATGTCTTTAAAGACTGTGCCGATGCGCAAGCGCGTTTTTCAGGTGATGTCGAAGGTAGTGTTTATTCGCGTTATACCAATCCAACGGTTAGAAACTTTGAGCTGCGCTTAGCGGCGATGGAAGGCGCTGAAGATTGCATCGCTACTTCATCGGGCATGGGCGCAATTATGAGCATGTGTCTAGCGCATTTAAGTGCCGGTGATCATATTGTTTGTTCAAGTGATGTGTTTGGTTCTACCGTTGTTTTATTGAATAACTTTTTTGCTAAGTTTGGTGTTGAAATCAGTTATGTTAAATTAACCGATCTCAATAGCTGGCGTGATGCTGTTCAGGCCAACACGAAATTGTTTTTTATTGAAACACCCTCTAATCCATTGAATGAAATTGGCGATATTCGTGCGTTATCAGCATTAGCAAAAGAGAATAATATTTTATTTGCGGTTGATAATTGTTTTTGTTCACCGGCACTTCAGCTTCCTCTATCGCTAGGTGCTGATATTATTATTCATTCGGCAACAAAGTATATTGATGGCCAAGGTCGTTGTTTAGGCGGCGCTGTTGTGGGTAGTGCAGAGTATATTGAGCCAGTCCGCAATGTCGTGCGCGCAGGCGGACCGAGCATGAGCCCCTTTAATGCGTGGGTTTTCTTAAAAGGTTTAGAGACCTTGCATTTACGTATGAAAGCACATTCTGACAGTGCTTTAGCCATTGCTCATTGGTTAGAATCACAAGCGCAGATTGAAGCCGTTTTTTATGCAGGCTTAGAATCACATCCAGGTCATGCCTTGGCGAAAATCCAGCAAAGTCAATTTGGGGGCGTTTTATCTTTTAGAGTAAAGGGTGATCAAGCCGCTGCTTGGCGTTTTATTGAAGCGACACAGTTGATTTCTTTAACCGCTAATTTAGGGGATGCGAAATCAACGATTGTTCATCCGGCTACGACAACACATAGTCGTTTGTCGCCAGAGGCGCGCGCCACAGCAGGCATAACTGATAATTTAATTCGTGTAGCCGTTGGCCTTGAAGCACTAGATGACTTACTAATAGATTTGCAGCGAGGGATTGATACTTTGTAAGTGTTGATTCGTTAATAATTATAAAATTTAATATCTAAATTTGTTTTACTGATTAAAAAAATAATGATTTACTTTTTGTCGCGCTCAGTGGCATGCATACTTTTTATATTTTAAAGGAGAAATACCATGAATAATAAATTTTACCAAGTGGTTGCAGTCACAGTGTTTAGTGCCTTGGCTCAAATGAGTAGTGCTGAAAATTATAGCTCTGAATTCTCAGGACGTTATTTGACGGCTGACATAGACGCAGAAGGTCAGAAAAGTAACGTAGATCAGTTTGGCATTTCACAGCAGGTGTTTTTCTCTGAAGTGGATACTTCTGTAGGTCCACTAGGTAAGGCGGCATTTATTAGTCGTGCCTCTAGCTATACTCTCGGTTATTCAGCTATTGATGGCGAAGCAGATACTGATATAGCGAACGTAGCTATAGATTGGCGCGATAATGATATGGGATTAACGCTAGGTCTTGATTATTCGTTTACTGACACTACTTCTGGCGGCGCCATTAGTGATGAGCTTGTAGCCAGCGTTGGTTTTTATGTTGCTGAAACAACAGAAATATCGTTTCAGTATGCTCGTGAAAAATATAAACAAATTGAGGCTCAAGAAAAAACGCTTGCCTTATCGGTATCGCATGTAGGTACAGGTGATGTTGGCTTTGCTATTGAAGGTAGTTTTTCAATGGCAGATACATTAACAGATAATGAGCAGTTTGGTATCGCAGTTTCAGCGGCAGTGTACCCAACGTCTCAGTTTGGTATCGGAGCAGGCTTTGATGTTTCGCTTGCCGATGAGGATGATGACAGAGTTTTTGCGTTTGCAGAGTGGTTTTTCAAGCCTAACTTAAAAGCGGCGGTCACTTATTCTGTTTCTGATCAAGATAATATTGATACTAACGCCTTTATTCTGGATGTGTCTTTCCGTCTATAATGCCTTGTAAAACAAGATTGTTGGTACTGACCAGCAATCTTGTTTTTTTAATTTAAAAAATTAGTCCGAAGTGTAAATGCTTTTTTTAGGCGCAGAAAACACACTCTCAAGCAGGGGAGTAAATGCTTCTAGCGGCATTGATTCATAGTTAGGATCAAACGAGACTTGATCATAGACGCGACAAAACTCCTCAGTAGCTGAATAGTACCGATGCTCTCGTAAGCTATCTCTCAAATTCTTATTTAAACCCAAATGCTCAAAAAAATAATAGCCTTGGACAATGCCATGGTGTTTGACCATCCAGTAATTTTTTTCGGAAACAAAAGGTTGCAGCAAAGTGGCAGCCATATCGGCATGATTGGCCGGTGCTAAAGTATCGCCAATATCGTGGAGTAGGGCGCAGACGACATATTCCTCATCACGTCCATCACGAAACGCACGCGATGCAGTTTGTAAGCTGTGTTCTAATCTATCAACGGCAAAGCCACCGTAGCCGCCATGCAATAATTTTAAGTGACTAACAATGCGTTCAGTTGCGCCAGTAAAAAAGTGCAGAGAAGCATCAATAATTAATGACCAATCTTCTTTTGTGCCATCTTCCATTTTGGTAAATAAAGCGCGAGGTGCATCTTTCTCATTCATAGCTAAGCTGCCTTGTTAGTGGAGCATACAGTTAGTCAAACATATCTGGTTGTTCGGCGACAATAACATTGTATAAAGGTTGAAAGCTAAACCAGCCAGCTAATTCAGAGCCAACCGTATCATAAGTGCTTTTAGCAATAGCATCAGGAATTACTTTAGGTGTGCCAGCGGCTTCTGCTAATAACTGTGCCTGACAAGAACGTTCCATTGTGAAGTACCACCATGCAGCGGCTTCAATGCTGCCACCTACCGTCATTAGGCCATGATTTTGTAAAATGCAGGCTTTGTTGTCACCTAATGCTTTGGCAATGGCTTCACCTTCTGACATATCTAAGACAACACCAGAGAATTCTTCAAACAATGCGTGATCGTTATGAAAGGCACAAGCATCTTGAGATATGGGGTCTAAATGTTTACCGAGAGATGACCAGCTTTTACCATAAATAGAATGGCAGTGGGCTGCTGCAATCACATCGGGCCTGGCGCTATGAATATGGCTATGAATGGTAAAAGCTGCGCCATTTAATAAACCATTGCCTTCTAATACCTTGCCTTGATGATCAACGAGTAACAGCTGTGATAAACAGACCTGCTTAAAAGAAACGCCCATGGGGTTAACCCAAAAACAATCAGGCTGTTCAGGATCACGAACGGTAATGTGACCAGCAACGCCTTCATCAAAACCAAATTTACCAAACAGTCGTAATGCGGCGGTAAGACGCTGTTTTCTATGCAATCGTTCAGCTTCTATGGAGTCAAATTGCGGTGGCCAAACAAAGCTATCATCCGCATTCATAACTGTTTTGTTAGCGATACTTTCGGCTGCTTGTTGATTGGTCATTTTTTTATTTTTCATATTAGGCTGCCTTTGTTCACGACGTTTATTTGTTAATAAGATGCTCGTATTGAATCATTATAGGGTTAGTCTAATACGATCGAAAATTAATTGCTTGCAATCTTAGTCATGATATTTCGATGCTTTTTAATACGCTTTGCATAAAATCCAGTCATTGCTTATATTTTGGTATGAATAAGGCTTTAATAGGCTTAGCTTTTTACTGCTTACGATTTATAAACTGGCTAAGTTAATCGAGTTTAGAGTAGACTGAATAAAATCTAATGTTAGAGCCGCTTTTTAAGTTGCTACTCAACGCGCTGTTAATGAGGTCAAAAATAATGACATTGCCTGAATTTGATAATCTCAATGCTTTTAATGTGAGTATTGAAAACAATATTGCTCACTTAGAACTCAAGCGTGCTGATCAATTTAATAGTATGAATTCTGATTTTTGGGAAGAGTTACCACGTATAGTTAAGGCGATTGATCATGCATCTGCAGCGCGTGTTATTGTGCTTTCTTCTACGGGTAAACATTTTACTGCAGGTATGGATTTAGATGTTTTTGCCCATTTGGGTGAGCGCTTCGACTTGGAACCTGCGCGATGTGCCGAGGCATTAAGACGTTGGATTATTCAGCTACAAAATATT
>DMZE01000177.1 GCA_003492055.1 Cellvibrionales bacterium | reverse complement strand
AAATCCAACATAGCGGTAACGGCGTAACGCCCTTTTGTAGTTAATCTCATAGCGGTAGTCTCAAGAGGCTTTGCAGAATCGACAACACGCTGACAGCGGTTGAAAAGCAAAAATCTAAAAAATGATCGCGGAATAACGGCATTATCTAAAGCCTGAGTAAAGTAGTCAAGTATATAACCCACTAATTTAGTCAGATATTGCCATCTAAGGAAACCTAGAAGATCTTGATCGCTAAACTCTCGATACTGTCAATACTCTCAATGGAAATTAGCTATCTACTTGTTTTTTTTGACTTTTTCCTGCACCGTGCTCAATATGCCACGTAAAATATTGATTTCCATTCTATCCAACCTTACACGGACAAACAGCCTTCTCAACCGCGTTAATAGCTGCTTTGGCTGATCGGGGTCAAAAAAGTCAATATCGACTAAAGTTTCCGCTAAATGCTCATGGAAACGCTCAACATCGGCGCCACTAGCGAAAGGCTCATCCCACTGATCGGTGGTATCGGCAACAGGGTTCGGCTGACTATCATCTACCTGTAGCGAGCGCATACGTAACTCGTAACTAAGAATCTGCACTGCCATAGCTAAATTCAGCGAGCTGTAGGCATCACTAGTAGGCACATGAACATGAAGATGGCAGCGATTAAGCTCATCATTCTTTAAGCCTCGATCTTCACGGCCAAACAAAATAGCGATTTTGGAGCTTTGCGGCTCTTCATAGATTTTTTTAGCGCACTCGTGTGCATCGACTAACGGCCACGGAATACGACGGTCACGGGCTGAAGTCCCCACAATTAAATCGCAATCAGCCAACGCATCATCAAGCGTCTCAACAATAATGGCAGACTCTAAAAGATCACGCGCGCCTGCCGCTCGCCATACAGCCCTAGGATCGGGATAGTTACGCGGACTGACTAATACCAGCTGATTAACCGCCATGGTTTTCATGGCGCGCGCCGCTCCACCAATATTACCGGGGTGCGAAGGGTTAACCAAAACCATGCGAACATCGCGAACCGCAGCCATTTTAGTAGAAACCGCAGCATTATCGTTAGAATCTATTACCAGTGTATCGTCAGTCAAAATTGTCTCTCTATTGTCTCTACTTTAGAACAGCCATGCGTCAAAGCATAAAGAATAACGCGCTAATATTGTGAATTCTCGTAAATCGGGCGCGGATTCTACCAAAGTCGTCACCGAATACCAAAATTACGGCAAATAATGGCAGTTAGGCTTCAACCTCTCTGATATACTCGCCGCCCTATTTTTGTAGAGTTGATTATATAGGCTTAAAAGCCGACATCATAAGATGCTATCAACTTGAGCTTTAATTGAAGCTGCAATCACTTTTTATTATTTTCATAACCCTGACATTGAGGTATCCACGTGGAGCCAACCATTACAATCGCTCTTCGCGCCGCTCGCAAAGCTGGCGACATTATTGCGCGTGCCACTGAGCGAATGGATCTTATTAAGATCGAAGAGAAAGAAAAAAATGACTTTGTTACCAATGTCGACAAAGCCGCTGAAGAAGAAATTATTTATCAGCTTCAAAAAGCCTATCCTGAGCATAATATCTTGGCTGAAGAAAGCGGCCTGCAGTTAGGCAGCAAAGGTAAATCAGAGACGACTTGGTATATTGACCCTTTAGACGGTACAACTAATTTCCTTAGGGGCATTCCGCACTTTTGCGTATCGATTGCCTGTGTACAAAATGGCCGCGTTGAACATGCCGTTGTTTACGACCCTATTCGCCGCGAAGAATTTGTGGCCAGTCGTGGTCGAGGCGCAAGCCTTAACGGTGTTCGATTGCGCGTAAGCGATCGCCACACTTTTGACGGCGCATTAATTGGTACAGGCATTCCGTATCGCGCCAGCCAACAAGCTTTTATTAAAGATTATATGAACTGCCTCGAACACTTTGCTGCTAATGGCTCAGGCATTCGTCGCGGCGGCTCAGCTGCTCTAGATTTAGCCTATGTTGCTGCTGGACGATTAGATGCATTCTGGGAATACGGTTTACGTCCTTGGGATGTGGCTGCTGGTTTATTGCTGATTCAAGAAGCCGGCGGTTTAACTGCCGACTTTAAAGGCGGTGATACCTCCTTAAAAACTGGCAACGTTGTTTGTGGCAACCCTAAATTATTCAAAGAATTACTCAAGGTGGTTAATAGCAACCTTGGTGATGTGCAGAAAAGCACTTAAAAACACCCTTTATTTTTTTATAACACAACGGAGAAAGGCAACATGAAATCGATTAAGAAAACTGCCGAGTATACTATTTACCAAAAACGAAATAATCGTTATGCAGTAAAGAGTGCGAATGGCCAATGGCTAAACGGCGACGACAAAGTGACTGTTTTAGTAGCGGAATCGTTAATCAAATTGAGCGCCGCTGCTCCTGTAGAAGCGCCAGCTGAAGAAACACCTGCAGAAGACGCACCCGCTGAAGAAGCAAAAGAAGACTAAGAGCAATTCTTGTCTCAACGATGAGAGTAGCTGTCACTGGCTATTCTCATCGGTTTTTAACAAAATCTCCCTCTCCGACCAAAATCCTTTAAAAACAAATAAGATCAATGAGCTAGCAGCTCAAGCACGACTAAAGTTACAAATTGACAGCGCAGTCATCCTCTAATATCATGGCCTTTAACCATTAGTTAATATGACCTGTAAGTATGCTGATAATTAACTTCTGCGATAAAAAGTAGCTTGCTAAAATAATAAGGATTTCTAAATGCCCAAATTACCACCTATCCACCCAACATGGCCCGCTATTGCGACCGCCTTTTTCATATTGATCGGAATTAGTCTTGACGCCAATGCGACAAAGAACACCGATACCGTGAAACCCAGAAATGTCATTTACATTTTGACGGATGATCAACGCTTTGATGAATTAGGTTTCATGAATCCAGTCATCGACACGCCAAACATGGATGAACTAGCGCAAAACGGTGTGCATTTTAAAAACGCCTTTGTCACCACAGCCCTTTGCTCACCCAGTCGCGCATCAATATTAACGGGTCAATACATGCATAATCATGGCGTGGTTGATAACAACAAACCCGCCAAAGAAGGCACTATTTATTTTCCTAGCTATTTACAAGAAGCAGGATATGAAACTGCGTTTTTTGGCAAATGGCATATGGGCGGCCATCATGATGATCCGCAACCCGGATTTAATTACTGGCTAAGCTTTGCCGGCCAAGGTGATTACTATCCTAAGCGAAAGCGTAACGGCAAGATGAGCCGTTTTAATATTAATGGCAAGCATGTTAATCAAAAGGGTTACATTACCGACGAACTGACAGATTACACCTTGTCGTGGCTAGAAAAAGAACGCGACACAAGCAAACCGTTTTTTATCTACCTATCTCACAAAGCCGTGCATGCTGATTTCACACCTGCTGAACGACATAAAACACAATACAGCGAAGCCAATATTGCTATACCCGATAGTCAAGCCGATACCCCAGAAAACTATAAAGGCAAACCTATGTGGGTTAAGAACCAACGTAATAGTTGGCACGGTGTTGATTTCCCTTATCACAGTGAATTAGATGTTCAAGAATACAAGCGTCAATATCACCGCGCACTGTCGGCTGTTGATGATAGCCTAGGCAGAATTACCGCTTGGCTTAAAGCGAACGGTCTTGATGAAAATACCGCCGTTATTTTAATGGGTGATAATGGCTTCTTATTTGGCGAGCATGGCTTAATAGATAAACGTAACGCTTATGAAGAATCTATGCGCGTTCCATTAATTGCCTCTATCCCTGGCGCAAAGCAAGGCTATGTCGTTGAAGAAATGGCCGCCAATATTGATATTGCGCCTACGATTCTGGACATTGCAGGCATCAAAGAAAAACCACCTCAATTTGCCGGTGATAGTTTATTGCCATTGGCTGAAGGAAAAAAAGTAGCTAACTGGCGCGAAACCTTACTCTATGAATACTATTGGGAATTTAACTTTCCACAAACCCCTACTACCTTTGCTGTTCGCTCAGATAATTTTAAATTAATCCAATACCATGGCATTTGGGATACTGATGAATTGTACGATATCAAAAATGATCCTAAAGAAATGCACAACCTTATTGACGACCCCAAATATTTAAGGGTAAAAGTAAAATTAAGAAATGACTTATTCGCTCGACTAGGAAACAACGGCGAACATGCTGTACCTTATACAAAAAAATTCAGCGCCGGCTCGGTGTTCCGTCAAATTGAACGATCAAAAGCTGCGGAATTTCCAAACGCTTGGCTGAGAGTAGGGAATGAAAAAGACTTAACAAACTTTTTCCATCCCGATAGTCAAAGATTAAGAAAAGGCAATCAGTAACTTCAACACTAACAACTTACATACACTTGGAATGGAAGAATAAATGATGAAAAAAATAATTATACATCTCACCATAGTACCTATTTTATTAGCTTCGGCATTGGTGTCAGCTAATGAGGCCTCTATTAATTGGCGTGACTATGACAAAGACAATAATAAAATGCTCAGCCTCGAAGAGTTTGGTCAGCTACGCATAACACAATACGCCGCACTCGATCTTGATCTTGATGGCGTCTGGTCAAAAAAAGAATTCGTCAAAAGATCAGACAACATGAAAATGGCTAGAAAAAGTGCGCTGAGAAAAAAATTCCAGAGATGGGATAAAGATGAGAATGGCGAACTCAGCAGTGAAGAAATATCAAAAGGTATCAAAGGGAATTTTCGCTGGCTCGACAAGAATAAAAGTGGCTCTCTATCATTAAAAGAGATGCCTAAACGATAACAAGGCTAAACTGTAGGGGTGACCTTCTTAAGGTCACCCTTGCGCGACAATGAAACAATCATCAATGTAAAAGCACTAAGCTCCCACTCGCCAATTGATATCCAGATAATAATAAGCCAAGGTGTCAGACGCAATATCTAACGAGACTTTATAGCCTTGCATGGTATCTAAGTGAATATAATTAAACCTTTTCTTTTCTTTTCTTTTCTTTTCTTTTCTTTCCTTTCAACTCTTTTAATAGTCGCGTCACTCGTGAAAAAAATGACGGGCATATAAAGCT
>DMZE01000247.1 GCA_003492055.1 Cellvibrionales bacterium | reverse complement strand
CCCGACGGTCTTGAACTGAAAACTTAAACAATGGAAATAAAAATCCAGAATAGAAGAATACTATCAGATAGAACTTAAAGATCTAGATTCTGGCATGCTGAGCCAAACCCGACACCCTTGACCTTAAAACTTAAAATTTAAAAAAACCAGCCAACACATTTAAAGCTCAACATTCAAATAAACATTCTGAACATCATCCAAATCATTCAGCATATCCAAAAACTTATCCAAAGTTTCAGTATCTTCCCCTGTCACTTCCGTCAAATTTTGCGGCAAAAACTGAATCTCATCCACCTCAAACGTCAACTCACCAAACGCATCGGCCAACGCATGTTTCGCTTTACCATACTCCGTATTAGGCGCAAACACAGTCACCAAATCATCTTCAGTTTCAATATCCGCAACATCCACATCCGCCATCATCAACGCTTCAAGAACGGCTTCTTCATCCTGTCCTTTAAATGCCAAAATAGTTGAGTGATCAAACATATGACTAACGCTACCTTGCGTACCAATTTTGCAATTATTCTTGGTAAAGCAAAGGCGTACATCGTTAAAGGTGCGTGTTGCATTATCAGTAAGGCAATCGACAATCACCATGCAGCCGCCAGGACCAAAGCCCTCATAACGCGCGGTTTCAAAATCTTCACCGCCACCACCTTTGGCTTTATCAATGGCTTTTTCAATAACGTGAGTAGGAACTTGATCTTTTTTAGCACGATCAATAAGACCGCGTAGAGATAGATTACCGTCAGGATCAACACCACCAGCTTTGGCAACTACGTAAATTTCACGGCCATATTTGCTGTAGACCCGTGCTTTAGCATCGGAAGTCTTTGCCATTGAATCTTTACGGTTTTGGTACGCTCTACCCATTTTGGTGTTGCTCCACGCTTAATCATACAAATAATAGTATTGCCCCGTGATATTAGTCTTCCACGAGCAGATGAGCAGTTTACTAGAAATAAAACTGGACACAAGAAGTAGTATGTTTAACTAGCTTGAACCAACAGAAATGCACTACAATTTAACGTATAGCTGCTACTCATAAGGAATTCTTTTGAATAACGATAATAATAAGCCTAAACCATCAGTCTTCAGTACGTTTTTGGATGAATACGGTGATTCACTGAGTTTTATGGGTGGAGCGGCATTTGTCTTTGCTGTTTTGCAACTTATCTATTTTCAGCTGTATGTCCATTCGCCCGCTTTTTATGCGTATTTAAATGTTTGTGCCGACCTCTCTACTATGTTGCTTAATTTGGTGGGTGAAGAGGTTGTCTTAAAAGGCCGAACCATGGTCAGTGCCGCAGGGCCTACCGTTACCGTTGTTGAGGGTTGCGATGCATTGCGAATTCATAGCGTTTTAGTGGCTGTTATTATTGCTTACCAATGCAGTGTTAAAGATAAAGTCATCGGTATTGTTCTTGGTGTTGGGCTAATGTACTTGTTTAATCTTGTGCGTATTAGCTTCTTATTATGGATTGATATTCATGCAACGGAATGGTTTGATGTTTTTCATCACACTATTTTACCGTTTGGATTATGGTTAGCGGCCGTGATCTATTTTTATTGTTGGGGCCGTAAGGTTTAATATCCGATAAGCTATTTATTACGACTTAGGCTGTTGATTAGCGGTAAAGCCATCGAAGGGTAGTCGCTAATAATGCTGTCCACGCCTAACTGATATAGCGTTTTTATTTGTTCTGGGTTGTTCACTGTCCATATCGATAAATGCATATCCGTTTTTTTGACTTTCTGAACAAATCGTGGCTTGGCAATTTTTGTGTTAATGCAAAAATACTGGCAGTCTAAATTATTAGCAATAGACAATGCATTGGTTGTATAGCTAATAACGCCAATAGGAATATGTGGGAATTGTCGACGGAGTTTGGCGAGGAATACGTAATCAAAAGAAGTGACGACAATTTTTTTTGCGGAGCTTTTGCTTGGGAATAAAGCCCCGATTTTTTCAATCATTAAAGCATGTTCACTGCTTTTATCTAACTTCACTTCTAATTGATAACACTGTATTTCAGGCGTACTTTTAAGCAAGTGCTTGAGAGTGGGTATGCCGCAAGCGGTTTTTCGTGGCCAGGGTGTACCAAATTGTCTGGCATCTAAACGGCTAAGCTCGCTAGCGGTTAAGCGCGCAATTTTTTTGTTTACACCGGCTGTTCGTTTAGCGTTGTTATCATGCACTATCACTATCTGTTGGTCGGCCGATAAGCGTAAATCAATTTCAACCCGTCTTACACCTCGTTCAATAGCATGGCGCATACCTGCAATCGTATTTTCGGGTGCTTCGCCTGCGGCGCCACGGTGGCCAAATAATTGCATTGAGTGTTCCTTTTATAAAGACTTATTCGTTGCTATTGATTCAAGTTATTTATCACCATCACCATCAACGGCATAAGGCAAGGCGGTGATAGTGATTGCCGTTTCACCTTTAATCGATAGCGATGCTTCTTCTGCATCGGCAACTTTAATGGCGACCATGCCATAGCTTTGTGCTGGCGTGTTTTTAATATCGTTTGTCACACCTACTATGGTTCCTATTAATTGTCCTTCGGCATTCAAGCATTCATCGCCGATGGTCAGCGTGTTATTAGCGGCAGTGGTGATAAACGGAAAACAGCGGCGTTTAACCTTGCCGCGGTATTTCATGCGCGCAATAATTTCTTGGCCGGTATAGCAGCCTTTGGTAAAGCTAATGCCGCCTAAGTAATCCAAGTTAAACATTTGCGGAATAAATTCGCCCACAGTTTGCGGTTGTACAAAACTGAGTCCGGCATTAATTAAGCGATATTCCCAAGCAGCGGAGCCACACCATTGTGCATCTAAAATCTCAAGGCTGCTAAGATAATGAGTGATAGCGGCTCTTTTGATCCATTGTATGGATCCAACAGTATTGATAGTTAATGACGCTAATAGATCAGTATTGTCTGGCACGGGATTCACCTTAGCGAATCCGAAAGCTGCATACTCTGTTGAAATATCCGTTAATGTTGCTTTCGAAAACACAGCGTATTTATTTAATGCTGTTAGTGCTGTATCAACAACGCTAATAGGGAGTTGTAATAAATAGTGATCCTTGGTCGCGCAGTACAGATAAAAATTGGCATGCATTCGGCCTTTAGGGTCGCAGTGGGCGGCCAGTGTTGATTCGCCGATGGCTAAGGCTTCAATATCGGCTGTTAGCTGGCCTTGTAAAAAGCGACTGGCATCGGGACCTTCAATGCTAATTAGGCCGAGTTGGTGTAATGGGTGAATGCTCGCTGTATCGATTAGGGTAGTAAAGGGTGGTTCGCTATTAAAATAGCTTTGTCCATTATGATGGCTTTGCGCAGGCAAAGCGCCGAGGCTATCTTGCCACCAAGTATCCAGCGTGTTGAATGAAGCTGACATGCATTGTTCCTGCTTAAAATATTAGGCA
>DMZE01000118.1 GCA_003492055.1 Cellvibrionales bacterium | reverse complement strand
GGTAAGGTTTTACGAATATGATCACGCGACGCTAACTCCGGCACCACGCCACCAAACTCAACATGCAAATCAATCTGACTATGCAGAGCATCGGCCACTAAGCCGCGCTCTGTGTCATACAATGCAATACCGGTCTCATCACAAGACGTTTCAATTCCTAACACTAACATTTAGCTGTACTACCGTTTTTTATTTGAGCCAATATTCTTTGTGTGAGCAAACATTAATAACGCGTGCTCGCTAATTTAGTTACGCGAAATGTTCCGCCTTGCGATAACAACTTAACCGCATCGCCAGCCATAATAGCTTCGGCATTAGGATCTAATGCTTGCACGACGGAAATCACTTCACCATCATCCAATTTAATGGTGTATTCCATCCCTTGCGCTTTAGTGAGTGCACTCTCAGCCTTCGCTCCCGCTGCCGCACCTGCTGCGCCAACAATAACCGCAGCGATATCAGCCGTTGCACCATCATCAATGGTTGAACCTGCAAGACCACCCACCACACCTCCAAGCACTCCGCCTATGCCGCTTTTGGTGCCTTCAATCATAACGGGCGTTGCATCAATAATCGTACCCAGCTTCACATTCTGTACCACGCGGGCTTCATCACGCGAATAACTGGTGCCGGTTTGCTGTGAGGGTACACAAGCCACTATGCTGGCCATGAATACACTGATTAATAAAAACTTTCCTATTACGGCTAATTTCACCTGCGCTATATTCAATAATTTGTTCATCTCAATATCTCCAAACGGTTTATGACGGATAAATGACTCTCAACGGATATTTTTAATGTATTGGCCAAGCGTTTTAGCTAAGCCATTTAAACAGTTATCATATGTCTAACGAGAAGCTGTTGGGCTTTGACCGAGCGCCTTTAGAGAGGTTTCTTACTGAACCACGATTATAGTCACTGCTATTATGCGGCCATTGCTTTGAAAAACAACGGTCTATCAGCGTTAATAACGCCATAAGATCATCACTTAACTCGCTATTACTGCCTACTTTTCACTTTAAAAAAGCTAAATAGAGCATCTATTTAGGGCGTATTCCGAGCCGAAATAGCTAAAGTATGGCAATCTCTTGAAAAAGTTGATGATGGATTGACTTAATTACCTTACCAATAGACCTAAGATGGCTTTAAAAGGTAGAAAAGCCCTCGAATGCCTTTGCAATTTAGCCAAAGCCTGTATAGAATTGCCGCCCTTGCAAAAGCAGACCTTTGGTCGTGCACGACAACAGATTTGATTGTCGTTATATATGTATATTTAACCTTATTCCAAGTAGATGAGTTTTTATGCCACAAGTTAGAGTAAAAGATAACGAGCCCTTTGATATCGCCTTACGTCGTTTTAAACGATCTTGCGAAAAAGCTGGCGTCATTGCCGAAGTTCGCCGTCGCGAATTCTACGAAAAGCCAACGGCTGTTCGTAAGCGTAAAGCTGCTGCCGCTGTTAAGCGTCATCAGAAGAAAGTGGGCCGTGAAATTCGTTCAAGAGTTCGCATGTACTAGCAGATACACTCTGCAACATGCCCACAAAAACCCGGCCTAGTGTCGGGTTTTTTGTTTTTAAAGGCATATAACCGCCGTTTCGCTCCCTGTATACTCCTACCCCTAACAGAGAACATATGGCGAGCTAAGCAATCAATGTTCCCATTCAACATTTATTAGACCCAGCTTTAAACCGAGGAAAGCCTGTGAGCAAGTGTGATCATAAAATAGCCATCGAAACCGCCATGAAAGCCGCCATGCGTGCTAAAGATAAGCCCACGCTGGGCACTATTCGCCTGATTCTTGCTGATTTAAAGCGCATTGAAGTGGATGAGCGCATTGATGTCGATAACGACCGCGTTATCGCCGTATTGGACAAAATGCTTAAGCAGCGTCGCGATTCAATAGAACAATACCGCGCGGCTGACCGTGAAGATCTCGCCGTAATTGAAGAAACTGAAATGGTTGTTATTCAAACATTCTTACCGGCTCAACTGAGCGAGCAAGAAATTGCTGATCTTATTACTGCAGCTATAAGTGCTTCGGGCGCTGAAAGCATGAAAGACATGGGTAAAGTAATGGGCATTCTTAAGCCTCAGCTTCAAGGCCGCGCCGATGTTGGTGCTGTCAGCGGTAAAATCAAAGCAGCTCTCGCTTAATTTTTCGTTCAAACCTACGTTTAGCGATAGCTAATACCTTTATTTAGAGTAATTTATGGCCGGACTTATTCCTCAACAATTTATCGACGATGTGCTCGATCGCGTCGATATTGTCGAGGTCATTGACCGTCGCGTATCGCTCAAAAAAAGTGGCCGTAACTACACCGCCTGCTGCCCGTTTCATGACGAAAAAAACCCCTCATTTAGCGTTAATCCCGATAAACAATTCTTTTACTGCTTTGGCTGCGGTGCCGGCGGTAACAGTGTTGGCTTTATTATGGATTACGAGAATATCGACTTTCCTGCTGCCGTAGAAACCCTAGCAGCCATGGTTGGACTCGACGTGCCGCGCGAAGAGACTGGCGGCAACAGTGAATTACAACGCAAGCGCAAAAGTCAGTCACAAAGCCTTTATGACGTGCTCGGCTGGACAGCGCACCATTTTCAAACGCAACTGCGTCAGCACAGCAATAAAAAACAAGCCATTGAATACCTTAAGAATCGTGGCCTAAGCGGCGAAATTGCGCGTGACTTTGGTATCGGCTATGCACCCCCTGGCTGGGATAATTTATTGCAGGCCATTGAAGAAACCCCTGACGACAGCAATAAGAATAAAACCCGCCAACAAAAAATTGCGCAGCTCGAAACCTGTGGGATGCTGGTTAAAAAAGACAATGGCGACTTTTACGATCGTTTTCGCGAACGGATTATCTTTCCCATTCGTGATAATCGCGGCCGCGTCATCGCCTTTGGTGGGCGTGTACTTAATGACGATAAACCCAAATATTTAAACTCTCCAGAAACGCCCGTCTTCCACAAACAGCGCGAGCTTTATGGTCTTTACGAAGCACGTAAAGCCAATCGACAGCTCGATTATCTGTTAATGGTTGAAGGCTATATGGATGTGGTATCGCTGGTGCAATTTGGTATTAGCAACGCTGTTGCCACGCTCGGCACTGCCAGCAGCATCTATCATCTTGAAAAAATATTTCGTCATACCAGTAAATTAGTAGTTTGCTTTGACGGTGATGCCGCCGGCAAAAAAGCCGCCGCGCGATTACTCGAAACGGCGCTGCCGGCTATGTCCGATGGCCGCGAGGTTTGTTTTTTGTTTTTACCCGATGGTGAAGACCCCGATACCTATGTACGCAGCAATGGCAAAGAAGCGTTTTTTCACACCGTAGAACAAGCCATGCCGCTAGAAACACTGCTTTTTCAAACGGCGAGTGAAGGCATTAATCTTGATTCAGGCGCCGGTAAAGCCAAACTCAGCCAGCGCGCGTTACCGCTTATTCAACAGCTTCCACATGGCGTATTTAAGCAGTTAATGCTCACTAAGCTCGCCAATGAAACCGGTGCAGATATTAGCTTGCTGCAATCTCGTGAAGCCGAAATCACCGCAAGTAAATCACCCTCATCGAGTAAAGCATCGGCAGCAACACCAACTGACCGCAATCAACGTAACAGCGATAAATCCAATAAAGATCAACAGCCCAGCAATAATAATGCAAACGACACAGCAGCGAGCAAGCCTAAAAAACTCGCTAGCAGTGAGTTAGGTTTAGAAAAAACTCCCATTGTTTGGGCTATCGCATTACTGCTTCACTATCCTCAATTAGCCAAAACCACTGAAATGCCTAGCTGCGTCGAAGCTATCGACAGTAAAGAAGCCAAGCTTCTACTTAAACTGTTTACCCATATTAAAACGCAAAGCCAAGCTGTCACTACCAGCATGCTACTCGGTTATTGGCATGGCACCAGTGAAGCAGCAGCACTGAATCACTGCGCCAGTCGTCATAAACCCTCAGAAGAAGAAGCCGTTGCCAGCGATGAATTCTCTGATGTACTCAAGAGAATTGAAGAACAATTTGAAGGACGTGAACTCAGCCAATTTATTGCGGAACTCGAGCGTAAACCATTGTCAGACTTAAGCGAAGATGAACGAAAAAAATTGAAATCGATTGGTTTAAACAAAAGTAAGTGACTCTTTAAGTAAGTGACTCTTTA
>DMZE01000008.1 GCA_003492055.1 Cellvibrionales bacterium | reverse complement strand
TTGGAAAATAATTATGAGCAGTAAAACCCAGCTTCTTTTTCTTTGTACCGGTAACTCTTGTCGCAGCCAAATGGCTGAAGGCTTGGGTCGCCATTTTTGTGGTGATGCTATTGAGTTCTTTTCTGCGGGAATAGAAAAACATGGCTTAAATCCTTTTGCGGTGAAGGCTATGGCTGAAATCGGTATTGATATTACTGGCCACACCAGTAATACCTTGGCTGAGTTAGATTCGGATAGTCTTGATTATATTGTCACGGTTTGCGGCCATGCTGATGAGACCTGTCCAGTGCTGGCAACCAAAACCCAGCGTGTGCACAAAGGCTTTGATGATCCGCCTAAGTTAGCGGCGAATGCGGCAACGGATGAGGAGGCAATGATTCCTTATCGACGTGTTCGTGATGAAATTAAAGCCTATATTCTCACTTTACCAGCTAGCCTAAAGTCTTAGATTTTTATTAATGGTCATAGGCTTTAATCGATATTGATACATAACTAGAGAAAGCTAAGGCGTCATAATGATAAAAAAAATCACTGTTAGCTTCCTGCTTCTGGTTATATTGTCAGTCGGCGTTGTTGCTGTTAAAAGTCCTGGTGGTGTCTCGGGTTTCTGGTTAATGGTTACAACGATAACAGGCCTTAACCAAGTAGAAACCTCTTCGGATGTCGCACAATCCTATTTGCATTTGCCCGAGGGTTTTACTGCAGAAATCTTTGCCGATGGACTGGATGTGCCACGAGTGATTGTCGTCACGCAAACCGATGACATTATCGTGAGCCTCGTTGATAGTGGCGAAGTGCTTCTATTAAGAGATCTTGATAATGATGGTCAGGCCGAGAGCAAAACAATTTTACTGCAAGGGCTAGCTAATCCGCAGGGTTTAGCATTTGATGGCGATTGGCTTTATGTTGCCGAGCGCCACCGTGTTATTCGCATTCAATATGATCATAGTAATGGGGTGACGCTAGGTGAGGCTGAAACAGTGATTGATGACCTGCCTTTTGGTCATCCACATCGTTCACATAATGCGAAAACTATTGGTATCTCTGCCGATCGAAAATTGTATATTACGGTAGGTTCGCCTTGTAATGTTTGCATCCCTGATGATCCTCGTTATAGCGCTATTTTGCGTGCTGAGCTCAATGGTTCCAATGTGGAAATTTATGCCAGAGGTTTACGCAATAGTGTGGGCTTTGATTGGGCGCCTTGGTCGGGTGAGCTCTACGCCACCGATAACGGCCGCGATATGCTGGGTGATGACTTTCCGCCCGATGAGCTGAATCTTATTGTTAAAGAGGGCTTTTATGGCTGGCCTTATTTGCATGGTGATAATGTACCAGATCCTGAATTCGGTGAGCCTGCTTTTCTTGATGAAAACCCCGAGATTCTCGCTTCTGCTCGATTACCCTCGTTTAAGTTTCGCGCCCATAATGCGCCGCTAGGCATTCACTTTATAAAATCGACTGACAATTTGCCTAAAGCATATTCTAAAACAGCATTGGTTGCGCTTCATGGTTCTTGGAATCGTTCAAAGCTGGATGGCTATAAAATACTATCGCTGCATTGGAATAGTGATGGCAGCATTGAAAGCCGTGATTTTATGACGGGCTTTTTAGGCGATAAGGGCATTGTTGGTCGGCCTGTCAGTATTGTTGAAAATGCCGCGGGCCAGTTTTATATCACTGATGATCTGGGCGGCAGAATATACCGTATCACCTACACTCAGCCGCACTAATGACCGATTGTTAAGGTTTTTACTAAGTCGCATATTTTTGCCAGCATGGTAGAATCGCCGGCCATCTCTCAGCTGCCCTTCTATTTACTAGGGTTAGTGTTATTGAGCAGGTGTTAAATGCTGGTTAATTGCTGGCTAAATATTCGTTAAATGTCGTTTTAGATTGTTAGGAGCCTGTATTGGCCGTTAAATTCATTGAATCTTGTAAGCTCCCCACGCGTTGGGGCGAGTTTGAGATGCATGGTTTTCAAGATACAGAAACAGAGAAAGAGCATGTTGCCTTAATCATGGGTGATGTAGCCTCTGATGCGCCGGTGTTAGGCCGCGTCCACTCTGAATGCTTAACAGGAGACGCCTTGTTCAGTCTGCGCTGTGATTGTGGTGCCCAGTTGCAACACGGTCTAGAGGCTATTGCTCAAGAAGGTCGTGGCGTATTGTTATATCTTAAACAAGAAGGTCGTGGCATAGGCTTGCTGAATAAAGTGAAGGCCTATAAATTACAAGATGCCGGCGCCGATACGGTTGAGGCCAATGCGCATTTAGGCTTTGATGCCGATTTGCGCGATTATTCAATTTGTCAGTCTATCTTTGGGCATCTTGGCATTAGCCAATTACGATTAATGACTAACAATCCGGTTAAGGTGGCTGAGCTTGAGGCTTTGGGTGTTGAAGTGGTTGAGCGCTTGGCTATTACTACGGGCCGTAATCCGCATAATGAAAAATACCTTGCGACAAAAGAGGGTAAGTTAGGCCACTTTCTGTCTGACGATTAATTCCTGTCTGGTTTATGCCTGCCGTAGCTCGATCGACGGTATTCCATTCTTTATTTATCTATTTATTTGCCTATCTATTTTTAGAAACTATCCGTTGTTAGGCAATGATGCTAATCGTTGGTTGATTGCTTTTTCGATGCCCTCTTGATCGAGACCGCAGGCCGCTAATAATTCACTGTGTTTACCGTGATCAACAAAAATATCGGGCAGACCTAATTGTAATACGGGTATCACTTGGCTCGATTGATTTAAATATTCAGTGACTGCGCTACCGGCGCCCCCTTGAATACTGTTCTCTTCTAAGGTGACGAGTAAATCATGGTTTGAGGCTAATGAGTCAATTAACGCTTCATCAATCGGTTTTACAAAGCGCATATCGGCAACACTAAAATTCAATTTTTCAGCAGCGCGCAAAGCAGCCGGCAGTAAGGTACCAAAATTTAATAATGCGACACGACTACCGCTGCGTTTTAAAACGCCTTTGCCTATGGGCAGCGCTTGCATTTTTTCTTCTATAGCGGCGCCAGGACCTGTGCCGCGCGGATAACGAATAGCCGCAGGGCCGTTAAATTGATAACCGGTATATAGCAGTTGTCGTGTTTCATTTTCGTCCGACGGCGCCATAACAATCATATTGGGTATGCAGCGCAAGAATGATAAATCAAAGCTGCCGGCATGCGTTGGTCCGTCTTCGCCAACTAAGCCTGCGCGGTCAATACCAAAGGTGACGTCAAGATCTTGTAAGGCAACATCATGAATCAGTTGATCATAGGCGCGCTGTAAAAAAGTAGAATAAATAGCGACAACGGGTTTTTTGCCTTCGCATGCTAATCCGCCTGCAACGGTCACGGCATGTTGCTCAGCAATAGCAACATCATGATAGCGTTCTGGATACTCTTTAGCGAAATTCACCATGCCAGAGCCTTCACACATGGCTGGCGTAATCGCAATTAAGTTTTCATCTTGCGCAGCTGTGTCGCAAAGCCATTGGCCAAAAACATCTTGATATTTAGGTTTTTTCGGCGCTTTAATGGCATCTGGATTACTGGCTTTATTCGTATCGGGCTTTTCTATTTTATTCACTGCATGATAGCCAACAGGATCTGCTTCTGCGGGTGCAAAGCCTTTACCTTTAATGGTGCTAAGGTGTAATAGACGTGGGCCCTTCATGAGTAACATATTACGAAGCGTCGGTATTAGCGACGATAAATCGTTACCGTCAATAGGGCCAATATAATTAAAACCCAACTCTTCAAACAATGTGCCTGGCGCCACCATGCCTTTCATATGTTCTTCGGTGCGCGCCGCTAATTCCCAAGCAGGTGGGATTTTTGATAACACTTTTTTAGAACCTTCGCGTAAATGCGTATAGGTTCTGCTGGCCCAAATTTTTGCAAAGTAGGTTGCAAGACCGCCAGTATTTTTTGAAATAGACATTTGGTTATCATTAAGAATAACCAGCATATTAGCTTCAGTGTCGGCGGCATGATTAAGCGCTTCAAACACCATGCCTGCTGTCATTGCGCCATCACCAATAACGGCTACCGATTGACGCGGTGGTTCTTCGTCTTTATGTGCCAACGCCATACCTAATGCAGCACTAATACTGGTACTTGAATGGCCAACACCAAAAGTATCGTATTCGCTTTCTTTGCGTTTTGGAAAGCCCGATAAACCATCGGCTTGACGCATGGTATGCATGGCATCGCGTCGACCAGTTAATATTTTGTGCGGATAGGTTTGATGGCCAACATCCCAGACCAGTTTGTCGCGCGGGGTGTCGAGTAAATAATGTAATGCGACAGTTAGTTCAACGACGCCGAGTCCGGCACCAAAATGTCCGCCCGATTGTCCTACACAGTAAAGTAAGTGTTCACGAAGTTCGTCGGCCAGTTGTGGCAGTTGATCTTCGTTTAATTGGCGAAGTAGCTCAGGTACAGGTGTTTGATCAAGCAGCGGTGTTTCAGGTCGCTGTTCAGGAAAGCTGTCGTATTGGCGTGGCTTAGTCATCTGGCTTTTAACACTTAC
>DMZE01000047.1 GCA_003492055.1 Cellvibrionales bacterium | reverse complement strand
AGCGAATACTTAATCTCTGGTGTCTGATACGTTAAGCGCTCTGTAGCATTTCTGCGGCATGAGCAATAGATGAATCAGTAATATCGATACCGCCCATCATTCTTGCTAGCTCTGCAGTTCGCGCTTGAGTATCTAACGATAATACTTGTGTGGTTGCTGCGGTTTTGGATATGGATTTGCTTGCCAGTAAATGGGTATTTCCTTTGGCGGCGACTTGGGCTAAGTGCGTGACACAAAACACTTGTCCCGATTGTCCTAGCTCGCGTAATAAATTCCCAACCACTTCGGCTACGCCGCCGCCAATGCCTACGTCTACCTCATCAAATACCAGCGTTGGAATGTTAGAGGTTTGTGCGGTGACTACGGCAATGGCTAGGCTGATACGCGATAATTCACCGCCAGAGGCAATTTTGGCCAAAGCCTGTGCAGGCTTGCCGGGTACGGTGGAAATAATAAATTCAATCACTTCTAAACCGCTAGTGGCAGGGCTACTATCGGTCAGCGCTTCTATGGCAATTTCAAATTGGCAATGAGCCATTTGCAGCTCATTTAATTTGGCGTTAACCGCTTTAGTTAATTTTTTAGCGGCACTACGACGCAGCTTAGAGAGCTTTTTAGCGCTAACGATAAACGTTGCTTGCAGATCTTGCTGTTGTTGAACTAAGGCTTCAATTCTGGCGTCGCCGCCTTCTAAGTCGGCTAGTTCTTGGGCAAGCTGTTGATGCAGTTCAAATAATTGCTCAACATTAATCTGATGTTTACGGGCGACGGTGTAAATGGTGTCGAGTCGATCTTCGACTATTTGCAGTCGCTGCGGATCAATGTTGAGATTATCAGTAATCGCTATGAGCTCGTTATGCGCTTCTTCTATTTGAATGCAGCCGCTCTCTAACAGTTCTAGGCTGCTGCTGATCTCAGGTAAATCGCTCACTTGTTTTTTGAGCAATTGGGCGGCATGGCGTAACTGCGTAATGGCGCCAGTTGATTCATCATTGTCGCAATGCTGTGATGCTTCGTTTAAACCTTGCAGCAGACTTTCAGCGTTAGCTAATTTCTTCTGCTCGGCAGCCAAGGCATTGCTTTCGTTATTTTCCAGCGCCAGTTTATCGAGCTCTTGCACTTGATAGCTCAGTAGCTGCAGGCGTGAATCTTTGGCGGCATTCTGCTCGCTGAGTTGTTTAATTTGTCTTTCTAGCGCCTGCCATTGTTTAGCTAGGGCTTCAACGCTAATGCGTTGCTTATTGCTGTCGCCAAAATTATCCAGCAATTGTTGATGGGTGCGCTTGTTGAGTAGCGATTGATGCTCGTGTTGATTATGTAAATCGACAAGCTGTTCGCCAACCGTTTTTAGGTCGGCAATGGTGACGGTTATGCCGTTAATATAGGCACGGCTGCGACCCGATGGCGTGATGATACGGCGTAAAATAGCTTCAGGCTCATCGTCGTCAGTTAGAAGATCGTGCTCAATAAGCCATTGATGTAATTGTGATTGTTCTTTTATTTGGAAGCTGGCGCTGATTTCAGCATTGCGTTTTTCGTCACGTAATATATTGGTGTTGCTGCGATCACCCAATGCCATGCCGAGTGCGTCGAGCATCACCGATTTACCGGCGCCCGTTTCACCGGTAATCACGCTTAACCCTGGGGCTAGCTCTAAATCACAGGTTGCCACGGTTGTGAAATTGCGAATACACAGGTGGGCAAGCATAGGGAGTCTCCAAAAACGCCAGCGACCCTAAAGGGTTTGTTGGCTGGGGGTGGTTTAATTGCCCGTAGTCTATAGCAAGTTTTGCCGGCTCGCACTCAAGCAGCCTGATTTTCTTCTTCGGCTGGCTGCTTAGATTGTCTTCTTAAATTGTATGATGCATGCATTCTCGATTTCCAAATGCAGTGGGGGCGAAAAAAGAGCTCTATTGATATCGCTGTGCAAGTGTTAGTCGAAGCTCTAAGAGGGCTCCCCTTTTTGCTTTTATTTGTTTCTTTTTTGACCAGTTAAAGGGTTTTATTCAGCAATAAATTTCACCTAATGGGTTGAAATCTTTTTGATCGTCCCCAATTCCTGAGCACGCAAGTTGTTTTAAGTAGGTTTTAATCAATTAGGAGCCAGACGTGGACGAGAGTCAAGACTCAAAAGATGCTTCGCCAGAGGGTGAAGCGCCGATCGATAACAATGCAGATAGCGCTATACAAGATACGATTGATGAGATTGTTGCCGAAGCGGTAGCCAACGCTGAAGCGGGTGATGCACCTGCTGATCATTCAGATGATGGTGAGACAGGTGAAGCTGATTCTCTAGAGGCAAAGGTGGTAGCTTTAACTGAGCAGTTGGCAGATGCCAAAGATGATCAGTTACGTGTGCAGGCAGAAATGCAGAATTTGCGCCGTCGCGCTGAGCGTGATGTCGAGAGCGCACATAAATTTGGCTTAGAAAAAATTATTAATGGTTTGTTGCCTGTGCTTGATAACTTGGATCGCGCTATTGGTGCGGTACCTGAGGAATCAGCGGGCGATGATGGCGTTAAGGCGCTGCTTGAGGGTGTTGAGCTAACGCGTAAAACGGCCCTTGACGTATTAACGCGCTTTTCAGTCGATGTGCTAGAGCCCTTTGGCGAGCCCTTTGATCCTCAGTTTCATGAAGCGATGACCATGGTGCCTAGCCCCACGGCAGAGCCGAACAGTGTTATTGATGTATTGCAAAAGGGTTATACGCTTAACGGTCGTTTATTGCGCGCCGCTATGGTGGTTATTGCTAAGCCTGAATAGCGCTGCTTGTTAAGTGAAGTTGCAGCCTTGAAATACACGTTAATGCCTCCATATAGATAGACATTGGAGCACCGTTAAAGCGATACGCTGACGAAATAGACACCGATTTACAGTTATTTAAACAGATTGAATACGAATATTTGGAGAACGAGATGGGCAAAATTATTGGGATAGACCTTGGCACCACAAACTCATGTGTGTCGGTATTAGAAGGCGGTACGTCACGCGTTATTGAAAATGCAGAGGGCGATCGTACTACGCCTTCAGTTGTCGGTTATACGGCAGATGGCGAAGTATTAGTGGGGCAGTCTGCTAAGCGTCAAGCTGTGACTAATCCAACTAACACGGTTTTTGCGGTTAAGCGTTTGATTGGTCGTAAATTTGAAGACAAAGTTGTACAAAAAGATATTTCTATGGTGCCTTACGCCATTTCTAAAGCTGACAATGGCGATGCTTGGGTTGAAGCTGGCGGCGAAAAAATGGCGCCACCACAAGTATCAGCACAAGTATTAATGAAAATGAAAAAAACCGCCGAAGACTTTTTAGGTGAAGCGGTTACTGAAGCGGTTATTACCGTTCCTGCTTACTTTAATGATTCTCAGCGTCAAGCA
>DMZE01000079.1 GCA_003492055.1 Cellvibrionales bacterium | reverse complement strand
TTCAATCGAATAAATATCATGATGCGGTGGTGGTGAAATTAATGTCACCCCCGGTACTGAATGTCGCAAGCGAGCAATCAATGCATTAACTTTACCGCCAGGAAGCTGACCACCTTCACCAGGCTTTGCGCCTTGAGCCACTTTAATTTGCAACACTTCGGCGTTAACTAAATACGCAGGCGTTACACCAAAACGACCCGAAGCAATTTGTTTTATTTTTGAAACACGATTCGTACCGTAACGCGCAGGATCTTCACCGCCTTCACCGGAATTCGATCGACCACCCATGCCATTCATGGCCATGGCTAATCCTTCATGCGCTTCGGGTGACAACGCACCTAAAGACATACCGGCTGAATCAAAGCGTTTAAGAATAGCCTCTATAGGCTCAACGTTTTCAATTTCAATGGCTTCGCCATTAGTTTTTAATGCCAGCAAATCACGCAGTGTCGCAATGGGGCGATCATTCACTAAGGTCGCATACTCTTTGTATTGCGAGTACTCACCACTTTGTACGGCACGTTGTAATGATTGCACAACGTCAGGATTAAACGCGTGATACTCACCACCATGAGGAAATTTTAGTAAACCACCTTGATCAATCGGCTTACGATTCAACCATGCTTGCTGAGCAATAATTTGCTGATCATTTTGAAAGTCGACAAAACCCGCTCCCTTAATGCGACTGGCAACACCACAGAAACATAAGTCAACAATTTCATCGGCAATACCGACGGCTTCAAACAACTGCGCACCACGATACGAGGCAACGGTTGAGATACCCATCTTCGAGAGAATTTTTAATAAGCCTTTGTTAATGCCTTTGCGGAAATTAGCAAACAACGACATAGGATCGCCAAGCAATTCACCCGACTCAATTAAATCTTCAATCACCTGGTAGGCAAGATACGGATAAACAGCTGTGGCACCAAAGCCTATTAACGTGGCTATATGGTGTGGATCACGAGCGGTACCGGTTTTAACTACGATATTCGCATCACAGCGCAAGCCTTTTTGGACAAGACGATGATGTACTGCACCCGTCGCCATTAAGGCATGAACCGGTAAGCGCTCACCGGATAACTTACTGTCATCCAGCACTAAAATAACTTTGCCTTCGATGACAGCCGCTTCGGCATTGTCACAAATGGCGCGCACGGCTTCTTCAACATTCATTACCGAGGTATCAAAATTCAAATCGATATAATGAACGGGGAAATATTCCGCAACACCTTGTTCTAACGCTTTACCTCTGCCTTCAGGATCACAAACCGCACGGAATTTACCGGGCGATAATACCGGCGATGCAAAAATCATACGTCTTGCATGATCAGGCGTTTCTTCAAACACGCTGCGCTCAGAACCAATACAAGTTTCCAATGACATAACAATGGATTCACGCAACGGATCTATCGGTGGATTAGTAACTTGTGCAAACTGCTGTCTAAAATAATCATAAAGCGAACGCTGCTTTTTCGATAACACAGCCATCGGCGTATCATCACCCATTGAGCCCGTCGCTTCTTGACCCGACTCAGCCAGCGGGCGCAACACTTGGTCTCGCTCTTCAAAGGAAACCTGAAACATTTTCATGCTGACATGAAAGGCATCGCGATCAATACTGTCTGGTCCTTGCGGAATATCACTCGATTGACCAAAGTGACTTTCAACGCGAATAGCATGTTCTTGAAGCCATTGCTTATAAGGCTGACCTTGCTTTAACTTAGCATCAATATCGGCGGTATGAAGCAGTTCACCTGTTACGGTATCTACCGCCAACATTTGACCAGGACCTACACGGCCTTTATCAACCACATCTTCTGGCTTGTAGGCATAGGTACCTATTTCAGACGCTAAGGTAATAAAGTTATCTTTAGTAATGACATAACGCGCTGGACGCAAGCCGTTACGATCAAGCATACAAACCGCTTGGCGACCATCCGTCACAACCAAACCGGCAGGACCATCCCAAGGCTCCATATGCATGGAGTTATATTCATAAAATGCACGTAAATCGGCATCCATCGTTTCAACATTTTGCCAAGCGGGCGGTACTAACATACGCGCTGCACGATAAAGATCTACACCACCAACGGTGAGAACTTCTAACATATTATCCATGCTCGATGAATCAGAGCCCGAACGGTTAACCAATGGCGCTATGGCATCGATATCACCTAATGCTGGTGAAACAAACTTTTTGCGTCGCGCATCAGACCAATTTCGGTTACCCAAAATAGTATTGATTTCACCATTGTGCGCCAACATTCTAAAAGGCTGCGCCAACGGCCACTGAGGCAAAGTGTTAGTTGAAAAGCGCTGATGAAAAACGCAAATCGAAGCAGCGATACGTTCATCCGCTAAATCAGGATAGAAACCGGTTAAATCAACCGGCATCATTAAGCCCTTGTAGGAAATAACTTGGGTAGAAAAACTACAGATATAAAAATCTGGAGAACCGGTAAGCGCTTTTTCGAGTAAGCGACGAGCAATAAACAGCTCAGCCTCATGTGCATTGTCTTTGCTTTCTTCTGCGTCTGCAAAACCAACAAAAAGCTGATAAATGTCCGGCATATTGCCGAGCGCAATTTGACCTAACACGCTGCTATCAACAGGCACTTGGCGCCAGCCTAAGGGTTTTAAACCTTGAGCGGCTAGTACGCTTTCTACCTGTGCTTTTTGATCTGATTGAATAGCCGCTTCGCGATTAAGAAATAACATCGCGACCGCGTAATTCTCAGGCAGCGTGATGCCTACATCGTCTTTAGCAACCGTGCGTAGAAAGTTGTCAGGCTTACTAAATAGCAAGCCGCAACCGTCGCCCGTCTTACCGTCAGGCGCAATTCCGCCTCGATGCGTCATACAGGTTAATGACTCGATAGCCGTAGATAGTAGGCGATGACTAGCATCACCCTTAAGGTGGGCGATTAAGCCAAAACCACAGTTGTCCCGGAATTCCTCAGGACGGTACAAACCTTTACTCATATAACGCTTCCAAAAGAAGAAAAACTTTAATTATAATAATAACTTACACAACACCAATGAGGTCAAAAAGCGCAGGCCAGACCAAAATGGGGGGTGTATTCTACACGTAAGCGCGATTGTGAACAATTACACATTCTCCGCGCTCAAGCGCGCATTTTCAAGGTAGCAAACCCATCGCGCACAAAAAATAAGTGAAACAACTCATTAGAGAGGCTAAAAGCCTATAGATCGAGGTTATCGAAGCACTATCTCAAACATTATTCTCATTACTTAACCCCGCACTCGCAAGGCCGTTTTAAGCATTTACAGCACTATTTAGTAGGCTTTATAAGCTGCAGCTATTGATCGGCAGCCACTGCAGCACCAAATCGTCGGATATCAGCCTGAATACTGGCGATATTTCTTGGCCAAGGGCGTAAACGCTGCAAACCCTCAGGCAATTGCTCAATACTCAATTTAGCGGACTCACGCCCCGTATAAGGGCCGTTCACCACCACATACCAGGCTCGGCCGTTATGCCGCGTCTCATAAAACAAGAGGTCGGCCTCGCCAAAATATTGCTCTACAAGCTGCTTGGCCCGCTTCGCATTGTGCGTGCCAAAAATCTGTAAGGCATAACCCACTTGCGGCCATGCCATTAAGCGCTTATGCGCTGAATGCGTTTTCACCTCTTGAGGCATAATTGCCTCAGTGACATCGCTTAAAACGGCCGGTTCAGCGACATCTAGCACTTCAGCCTGAGTGTTGGCGGTAGGCTCATCGATCTGAACAGGCAACAATAATGAATCGCTAGCAGCAGCATTAGTGTCGGCAGACGTAGCAGTGATCTTTGCGGCATCAGCAGCCAAAGCTTTTAGAGCGGTCTTTACTTCTGCTGCGGTTCTATCATTCGGCATATTACCTACAGAGCTTGTAGACTCATTGACAATAGCTGCGTCGACAACCTCAGTATCAACAGGAGTAGTATCAGCAGTCGCATTGATCTGTAAAGGCTCGGCTTTAGTTAGCACAGCCGGTTCTAATACAATCGGCTCGGGCTCTGCAATTACCTCAGCAGTTTTTTCATGCCTCCAACCTATTACGATTAATAGCGTTAAAAAGATCAATACAAGCAAATGGGTTACCGGGAATGGCGAGCGCTCATTTTTCACATTGTCCATACCGGCTATTAACATGCTGCGCGCGACAGAATGAACCTGCGAAAGACTCCCCTGACTTCGATAAGTGAGCGCTCGCAATTGCATTTCGGTTAATGGGAATTCGCCGCTATAGCCAACCGCATCTAAGCGATACTTCACATAGGCGCTGACATCTTGCTGATCAAATGTAGCCAACTCAATACGATTCAAGAGAAGATCGCTTTGTTCGGCGGCCGCCTCTAGCATTGCTGTCGCTGCTAGCTCTCCCACTAATAAAACGCCTAAATCGCCATCGGCAAGAGAAAGCAACTCAAACAGCGCGCTAACAACATCATTGGGTAAATCTTGAATGTTATCAATGCAAAGAAAAGACTGCCTGTCACTAATAGCGTTATCCTTAAACAGCGCTAGCAATTGCTGTGTAATAGCCGCCAAATCCATGTCGCCGTCTACCATGGATTCAGCACCAAAACCTTTAGCAATAGCAATAAAAAACTGCCGCGGTGTGACCATCAACAAAGCAGGGACAACTGCAACATCAACATCGCTTTCAAGCTCGCTTATCAGCGCCTTTAAGGTCGTTGTTTTACCACAGCCAATATGGCCCGTTAAAAACACTGGCGTACTGCCATAGCGCGAGTAATGCAGTAATGACTCCACTGCTTCTTTGCGACCGCCTCCCGCAAAAAATAAACCGCTTGCCCCCGCATCAGAAAACGGATCACGTTCAAAACGGTAGTTACTCAAATATTGCTTAAACTGCTCTTGGCTTTTAATACTACGACCCGAATTACTAGCCACAGCTGCGCTGTCAGGCAATGCATGACCTCGATGATTAAACTGCTTGGCTTGTTTATCAGACATAGTCAACGTTACGCGTCAGAGTTTAAAACAGGGTTTAACGAACGCCCTAAATAATCGGCTAGCGTTTGCTTGAGCATCTCAATATCAACATCATCAGCGATAAACGCATCACCTATGGCGCGCAGCAGCACTAAACGCAACTGCCCATTGAGTACTTTTTTGTCCATACCCATCAATTCAACAATGCCGTCCACATCGGGCAAGCCCGCAGGTGGCGTAATCGGTAAACCTGCAGCTTGTATCAACCGCTCTCCGCGCTGCACATCGGCTATAGGCAACAGCCCTAGGCGACGGGATAGATCGAGCGCCATTAACATACCAAAGCCTACCGCTTCGCCATGCAGCCATACTTTATACTGAGTAGCTGTCTCGATAGCATGACCAAAGGTATGACCCAGATTAAGAATGGCGCGAATGCCACCCTCTCGCTCATCGGCGGCAACCACTTTGGCCTTATTTTCACAAGATCGAGCAATCGCGTAGCGAAGCGCCTCACTATCACGACTCATTAATTTATCGATATTGTCTTCTAGCCAAACAAAAAAATCAGCATCGCAAATTAAACCGTATTTAATGACTTCTGCCAGACCAGCCTGAAACTCACGTGGCGGCAGCGTCGATAGGGTTTGCGTATCAATTATCACGGCCACCGGCTGATGAAATGCACCAATCATGTTTTTGCCGCGCGCATGATTAATGCCGGTTTTACCCCCCACGGAAGAATCTACTTGCGCTAACAAGGTAGTCGGGATTTGGACAAATTTAACACCCCGCTGATAGCTTGCTGCCGCAAAACCCGTCATATCGCCAACAACACCGCCACCTAAGGCAACCAGCGTGGTTGAGCGGTTATGCCGCTTTTCCATTAAGCTATCAAAAATCGTTTCAATGGTGGCCATCTGCTTATATTGCTCACCATCTGGCAAGATAATGGTATCTTTGGCAGCAGCATTCTTGAGCAATGTATCTAAATAAATGGGCGCAATGGTTTCATTGGAAACGACGAGCACCTGTCCATCGCCAATATGCTGCTGCAACAAGGCCGCATCAGATAAAAGACCTGAGCCTATAATAATAGGGTAGCTGCGCTCCCCTAAATCAACCTTAAGATGAATGGTATCTGATGTCATAAATGGCGTTTCTGTCGTTTTAAAGCGATTAAGAAGGTTTTATCACTGATTTAATACGCTTAATCGCTCAAATATCGCACGATAAAAAGCAGCAAATGAATACGAGCCAACCAACTCTAAAGCTAGCGATACTTTCGCTAGCTTCTGGCCGTTCAGCGGGTCAACAATATTCGCAGAATTTTAACACAAATTAGCCGCAGGCCAATTCATGATATGCACGCATTAATACGACTGTAAAAGCCCAAAGGTCAAGCGGTCAACGATGACTACCTAGGTAGCCAGAAACAAGGCGGGAATAAAAAACCAAAAGAAACTAACGATTTAACTTAATCTTCTTCAACAACACTCATGACCGCTTTAGCAATATCGGCCGCTGTAGCACGAGGGTTTTTATTATCAGTGGGAAAAACGACCTTCGCAACCTCTCTATACAAGGGGTCTCTTATAGTCATTAAATCGGTCAACACAGCCCTGGGATCACCCTTATTGAGCAATGGGCGAGATCGATCTTTGCCGGTGCGGTTCAACTGCTGACTCACGGTTGCATGCAAATAGACGGCCACACCATGCTCTTTAAGGAGAGCGCGATTGTCTCCGCGCATAACAATACCACCACCGGTTGCAATCACTGCTGGCGCCGACTCACAAATATCATGCAGCACTTTATGCTCTCTAAGACGAAAGCCCTCCTCCCCTTCTACATCAAAAATCCAAGGGATGTCGGCTCCACAGCGCTCTTCAATTTCATGATCAGTATCAATAAAAGGCAGAGACAACTCGGTCGCCAAATGGCGACCGATAGTTGTTTTTCCAGCCCCCATAGGGCCAATTAAAAAAACTTTTTTAAGCGATTTCATACTAATTCATTATTAAAAGTGGATAAGATTAATCTCGTCCATTTATATCACAGCAATGAAAATAACGGTACTAACAGATGCCACCTATCATCAGTAATTAATCCAGCACACGGTCCGTCAAGATTCTTGGCGTAATAAAGATCAGCAATTCATTTTTTTCATTACCGACTATGGTGCGCTTGAACAAGTGGCCTAGCACCGGCAAATCACCTAATAACGGTACTTTTGTTTCCTGATACAGCTCACTTTCTCGGAACACGCCACCTAATACAATGGTTTTGCCATTATCCACTAAAGCTTGGGTACGAATTTCATTTTTAAGAATAATCGGTACTTGTGAATTATTTTCACCAAAGACAAAGTCTTCGCTCCGTGAATCTTGGGTTATCACCAAATCAAGAATCAACCGATTATCCGGTGTAATACTCGGCGTTACTTTTAGGCTTAAGACTGCTTCCCTAAATTTAATTGTTGAGCGACCACTTGCCGAAGACTCAACATAAGGAATTTCTTCACCCGTTTTGATTTCAGCTTCTTGCTTATCGCCTGTAATCACTCGCGGTTGAGAAACCACCTCGCCTCGGCCTTCAGCTGCAATTGCACTTAACTCAGCATTTAATGCAAAGTTATCGCTAAGAAAACCCACAGCAATAGACTGAGGCTGACCTATCGAATCACTAATACCTAAATCGACAAAGTTAGCATCTGGAAATTGAATCGATCCGTTACCGTTTACAAAATCGAAAATACTGGTTAGCTCATCATCATCAGCGCCAACCTCATTCAATAAAGAATCGAGACTACCGGCAACACCAAAGCGATCACCACTGCCTTGCTCGGCTGCACCACCACCCCACTGAACGCCGACTTGTTGATCGAAGTTGTCCGTCGCCACCACAATTCTGGCTTCAACTAACACCTGTCTAAGCGGCACATCAATATTCGCGATTAAACGTCGGAACTCTTCTATCTTATCGGCCGTATCCGTAATTAACAGCGCATTCGTGCGCTCATCTACAACCACTCTGCCACGAGGTGATAAAATACTGCCGGTAGAACCTGCACCACCATCCTCGCCTTCTTCTGCATCATCATTATCAAACAACTTAAATAATTCACGCGCGCTGGCATAACGAATACGAATAAACTCCGTTTGCAATGGCGCTAACTCTTGTAGCTGTTTAATGGTTTCAATTTCTTGACGCTCGCGCTCGGCAATTTCCGCAGCAGGAGCCACCATTAAAACATTACCTACTTGACGTTTATCAAGCCCCTTAGTTTTTAATATTAATTCTAACGCTTGATCCCATGGGACATCCTGTAAGCGCAAAGTGATACTGCCATCAACCGAGTCACTCGTGACTAAATTTAACTCGGTGAAATCGGCAATTAACTGCAATACAGAGCGAAGTTTAATATTTTGAAAGTTTAGCGATAATTTTTCACCCACATAAGAAAATGCTCTTTTTTGCTCTTCTACTTCCTGCGATGTCAGTGGACGAACACTTAACACATAGACATTATCCGTTTGATACGCCAAGTAATCGTACTCACCTTGGGGCTCAATCATAATGCTTGCATTCGAACCTTCTTGCTCAACATCAAAGGCACTCACAGGCGTAGCGAAATCGGTCACATCATAATGGCGCTGCAACTGACTCGGCACCGATGCATCGGATAATTCTATGCGAATTTTTTGTCCTTCAAAGCGCACATCAACTTCTACTTGATCATCCGACAATTCGATAACAACATTACCTTCGCCAGACTCTCCGCGCTGAAAATCAATATGCGTAACACCCACTGTATAATCATTATTCTCAAGCACTTGCTGGCCAATAGCCGGCTCCGCATTTTTATACGGGTCTAAGACCTCTGCATTGCCTACTTCAATGAGTAATGAATTACCGTCAATCGTCGTTATATAAGGCGATAGCTCAACTAAATTAATAACAACACGCGTTCTATCTTGAGTTTCTAACACCACAACACTTTGCGCATTACCATAAGATAAAGTGTATTTTTTTTGCGCCAATGCACTTTGTACGCCGGGCAAATCGATAGCGATACGAGCAGGCTTTTCAATGTTATAAGCCGTGGGTTCAGGAGGCGTTTCATCAAACTCCATTTTGATTTGAAACTTTCCACCCGGGACAGAATTGAAACTAATATCCTGTAACTCAGCCGCATATAAAGATGCCGAAAATAAAACAGCAATAGCGCTGCTGGTAGCTAAGCCACTCAGTTTAATTAAACGACTCATTGTTAAAGAAAATGTCGAATTTCGCATAGAGCCCCATCCAGAATGGTTTATCATCGTACTCGCCTTCATAATTAAATGTTTGAAAAGCATTAGCTATCTTCCTTCAATTTCAATGTTCTTGGTCGCTCTATCCAAGAGTCGGGACCATTAGCAATAATTTCGATTAACGCCATTGAGTCATGTCGTATATCAACTATACGACCATGATTTTTTCCTAGAAAGTTACCATCCAATACTTGGTGAATAGAACCTGTGCCATCATCAACTAAGGCCCAAACAGTGCCGCCACGCTCTAACGTTCCGACCATTAAAATTGCTTCAATATTAAATGTTTCTAATAGTTCTTTTGTGCGTTTTGGATTGGGTTTTACATCACTCGACATCGATAAATTAGCGATTTCGCGAATTTTGACAGGCACCTCAAAAGGCGATCGCATAGACGCTGCGTTATAACGAAAGGCCTGATAGGTTTTAAAAATTGGAATTGGAGCAATAACACCTCGAGGCTCAGCACGAACCTGTGCCATAAAACCATCGAGATCGTTATATTCTGGCGAAGAACAACTCGCCAATAAAAACACTATGGCTAAACATGACAACTGACGTAAATTTATATTCATTGCTCACCCTCATCTTTATATCGGTAAGTCTTTGCGAGAATTTTCATTTCCATCACACCAGGCCGCTCTGCTATGGGTAAAATTTCAAAATCATGCAAGGTGACAATTCTAGGCAGTCCAGATATACCACTCACAAACGCACCTAAGTCGTGATACGAACCTGTCACATCAATATCAATGGGCAGCTCAATATAAAACTCTTGCGCCAATTCAGACTGCAGTTCAATACTCTGAAACTCTAAGCCATTATCGACACCG
>DMZE01000106.1 GCA_003492055.1 Cellvibrionales bacterium | reverse complement strand
TCTGGTATTTGTCTATTGTTTACCTTCTAATATGACATTGTGGTGGGAAGTCTCAGCGATGCTTGTTTCTAGCAATAGATTCAACGTGCCGAGAGCAGTTGCCCACTGAACGGTTAGCCAACCGATACAGATTATCAAAAAGCCCCTAAACTGGGGCTTTTTATTATTGCGAGCATTGTCGGTGAACATTCCCCGTGCTGGTAATTGGAATGGGCCTTGTGCCCATTTTTTGTTTTTAGATAAAGTGATTTTAGACTTTACGATATTAGAGCTTAGGTTGGACGTTAGAGTTTAGCCGTTAAAAAGTAGGAAAGAACTTGGCAGCAAGCACCGCACAAATACAAGAGTTAATTGCACCCGTCGTTATTGATTTGGGTTTTGAATTTTGGGGCCTAGAATATCAAACGAAGTCGGGCGCTGCATTGCTCAGAGTTTTTATTGAGTCTCCAGACGGTATAAGTGTGGATGACTGTGCGAAAGTGAGTCGCGAAGTATCATTATTATTAGATGTCGAAGATCCGATACGCAGTGAGTATAGATTAGAAGTATCTTCGCCAGGTATGTCGAGACCGTTTTTTACTTTAGATCAATATTCTCGATACAGTGGTTTTTTTGTAAAGATTAAATTACGTTTTGCATTTGAAGGCCGTAGGCAGTTTAAAGGTTTGCTTGCCGGTGTTGAGAATGATGAAGTGCTGATTCGCGATGGTGAAGATGAATACAGTCTGCCATTTGAAGCGATAGATAAAGGCAGCATGCTTCCACAGTTTGAATAATTTTATTTTATGAGTGTTGGGTAATATCAATGTTTAATTCGATTTTAGGAGTGGTCACGGCAAATGATTAATAAAGAGATTTTGCTAGTAGCAGATGCGGTTTCTAACGAGAAAGGCGTCGATCGTGAAATTATATTTGAAGCGATTGAAATGGCTTTGTCTACAGCGACAAAAAAGCGTTACGAAGAAGAGTCAGAAATCGAGGTCGTTATTGATCGCGAAACTGGCGACTACGTAACATTTCGTCGCTGGACGGTTATGCCAGATGACCATTTTTCAATTTTGGGAACTGAGTTAACGACAGAAGAAGCTGCCGAAAAAGATACCTCACTGCAAATTGGTGATGTTTTTCGTGAGCAGGTTGAAAATATTGAGTTTGGTCGCATTGCTGCACAAACCGCTAAGCAAGTTATTGTTCAGCGTGTACGTGAAGCTGAGCGCGCTCAAGTGGTTGATGCCTATCGTGATCGCTTAGGTGAGTTAATTAGTGGCACGGTAAAAAAAGTGACACGCGAAGCGGTTATTGTCGACTTAGGCAATAACGCCGAAGGCTTAATGAGCCGTGAAGATTTAGTGGGTCGTGAAGCCTTTCGTGTAGGTGATCGTGTTCGCGCTATCCTCACTGATATTCGGGATGATGTTAGAGGCCCTCAATTGGCGCTAAGCCGAGCATGTAATGAAATGCTTATCGAATTATTTTCGATTGAAGTGCCAGAAATTTATGAAGAAGTCATCGAGATTCGTGCCGCGGCACGTGATCCTGGTTTGCGCGCAAAAATTGCGGTTAAAACTAACGATGGTCGTATTGATCCTGTTGGTGCTTGTGTGGGTATGCGTGGTTCACGTGTGCAAGCTGTATCGGGCGAATTAGCCAATGAGCGTGTCGATATTATTTTATGGGATGACAACCCAGCGCAGATGGCGATTAACGCGTTATCACCTGCAGAGGTTGAGTCGATTATTGTTGATGAAGATTCTCACTCAATGGATGTTGCCGTTGGTGATGACAATCTTGCTCAGGCAATTGGTCGCAACGGACAAAACGTTAGATTAGCATCGCAATTAACAGGCTGGACAATTAATGTCATGAGCTCTGAAGATGCCGTTGCTAAGAGTGAAGAAGAAGCAGGCCGATTAGTTGATATTTTCGTGCAAGCGTTAGGTATTGATGAAGATGTTTCTTTAGTGCTCGTAGAAGAAGGTTTTACCAGCTTGGAAGAAGTGGCTTATGTGCCGCTCGAAGAGATGGTTAATATTGAAGGCTTTGATGAAGAGATTGCTGAAGAGTTACGTGCGCGTGCAAAAGATGCGTTATTGACTCAAGCCATTGCTTCTGAAGAAGTGTTAGAAGGAAGTGAACCTGCCGAAGACTTGTTAACAATGGAAGGGATGGATCGTCATCTAGCCTTTGTCTTAGCAAGTAAAGGTATTGTCACAATGGAAGACTTAGCCGAGCAAGCTGTTGAAGACTTGTTAGGTATTGAAGATTTAGATGCGGCGCGTGCCGGTGAGCTGATAATGACAGCCCGCGCGCCATGGTTTGCCGACGCTGCTGAATAAGCGTCGTCAACCGATTAATCGTACTAGGGGGAATGGTTCATGGCGGAAGTGACAGTTAGTCAACTCGCTAAAACAGTAGGTGCTTCAGTTGATCGTTTGCTATCGCAGATGAAAGAGGCTGGCCTAGATCATGAATCTGGTGATCAATTCGTCTCGGACGAAGATAAGCAACGTTTACTTACACATCTGAAGAGTAGTCATGGTGTGAGTACTGCTGCGCCAAAAAGAATTACTTTGAAGCGTAAAACATTAGGAACGGTTAAAGCAGCCGGTCAAGGTCGAAAAACAGTTTCGGTCGAAGTACGTAAAAAGCGTACCTATGTAAAACGTGATGAAGCCGTTGTTGAAGAATTACCTGAAGCGGTTGTCGAGGCTGAAGAGTTGCCGACCACTGAGCTAGCTGAGGTTAATGTTGACGTTGCGCCTGAAGAGACAGTGGTTGAAGAAACCATTGTTGCTGAAGAGCCTGTCGTTGAAGTTGAAGAGGTCGCTATAGAAGAAGTGGTAGCGGCTCCTGAAGTTGAAGCTGAGCCTGCTCCGGTTCCTACTCCGGCCCCTGGTCGTCGAATGGATCCTTTTGATGCTGAAGAGTTACGCCAACGTGCGGCGACTAAGCGAAAAGAGCAAGAAGTTGCAGAAAAAGAGCGTCGCAGTGCGGCAGCTCGAGCAAAAGCAGAAGACGCGGCTCGCGTAAAATCAGAAGAGCTTACTAAAAAACAAGCGGCACAAACGGCGAAAGATAAACCGGCTGCTGCACCTAAGCATTTTAAAGCGGCACCTACCGCTGCGAAGGATGAAGATGAGCCTCGTAGAAAAGCCGGTAAGAGTAAAAAGACAGCCAAGCAGCGCGGTAAAAATCGTGGTCAAAATGTAAGGGTTGATGAGTTTATGCCAGAAGACAATCCGTCTTTTGTTGGCATGGGTAGTCGTAAGGTATTACAAGCGCATAGTCGTCAAGGATTTAAACAGCCAACAGAGCGTATCGTTCATGAAGTGGCTATTACCGAATCGATTACTGTGGGTGATTTAGCGCAGCAGATGGCCGTTAAGGCGCATGTGTTAATTAAAGAGCTAATGAAATTAGGCGTTATGTCGACGATTAATCAAGCGATTGATCAAGAGACAGCGGTTCTGTTAGTTGAAGAGTTAGGACATTCTTATCGTCTTGTTAGTGAAGATGAAGTTGAGAATGCATTGATCGCAGCGTTAACTGAAGAATTAACCGATGATGCTGGCGGTGATGAAACAAGACCGCCAGTTGTTACCGTTATGGGCCATGTTGATCACGGTAAAACATCATTGTTAGATTATATTCGCGAGTCACGTGTTGCCAGCGGCGAAGCGGGTGGTATTACCCAGCACATTGGTGCTTACCATGTTGAAACCAATAATGGCGTCATCAGCTTTCTTGATACCCCAGGTCACGCGGCTTTTACAGCCATGCGTGCACGCGGTGCCAAGTGTACTGATATCGTTGTGTTAGTGGTTGCCGCTGATGATGGCGTTATGCCACAAACTATAGAGGCTGTTCAGCATGCTCATGCTGCAAAAGTGCCTTTAGTTGTTGCAATCAATAAAATTGATAAAGAAGGTGCAGACTTAGAGCGCGTTAAAAATGAATTAGTTGCGCAAGAAGTGGTACCTGAAGAGTGGGGTGGTGATACGCAATTTATTCCATTGTCTGCACATACCGGTGAAGGCATTGATAAATTGTTAGATGCATTGTCACTGCAAGCGGAAATGTTAGAGTTAACAGCGCCAGTGAATGTGGCAGCCAAAGGGGTTGTTATTGAATCTCGACTTGATAAAGGTCGCGGTAATATCGCTTCAGTATTAGTACAAGAAGGTACGCTTAAAAATGGCGACTATGTACTTGCTGGCACACAGTTTGGTCGCGTAAGAAATATGAGCGACGAGCGTGGTGCATTAATCGAAGCAGCCGGTCCTTCTATTCCAGTAGAGATTTTAGGTTTAGATGGTACACCTAATGCCGGTGATGATTTGCTAGTGGTAAAAGACGAGCGTAAAGCACGTGAAGTTGTTGATGTCCGTCGACAAAAAGAACGTGAAGTTAAATTCTCTCGTCAGCAAAAAGCTAACTTAGATAATATTTTTGCAAGCTTTGAATCCGATCAGAAGAAAACCCTTAATGTTATTGTTAAAGCCGATGTTCGTGGTTCTGTTGAAGCTATTATTTCTTCACTACAAGATATTGGTAACGACGAAGTTGAAGTGAATGTAATTTCAAGTGGTGTGGGTGCAATTGCTGAAGCCGATGTGAATCTTGCTGCAACCACTAGCTCGGTTATCTTTGGCTTTAATGTGCGCGCCGATGCGACTGCACGTAAAGCGGCAGAGAAAGAATCATTAGAAATTCGTTATTACAGTATTATTTATAACTTACTCGATGATGTGAAAGATGCATTGTCAGGTATGTTACCGCCAGAAATGCGAGAAGAAATTCTTGGTACTGCTGAAGTGCGCGATGTCTTTAAGTCGCCTAAGTTTGGTTTGGTTGCAGGTTGTATGGTTGTCGAAGGTTCAGTTTCACGTAATAAGCCGATTCGTGTTTTACGCGATAACGTGGTTATTCATGAAGGTGAGCTCGATTCATTACGTCGCTTTAAAGACGATGTAAATGAAGTTCGAAGCGGCACAGAGTGTGGTATTGGCGTTAAAGATTATCTCGATGTTAAAGCCGGCGATAAGATTGAAGTGTTTGATATGCATGAAGTTGCAAGAAGTTTATAAGCTGCTTGTGATAATGAAAAATAATTCAGCATGTGTGATTTAAGAGGGCGTTATGCCAAAAGAGTATAATCGCTCAGACCGTGTCGCTGACTTTATTAAACGTGAAGTGGCTTCATTGTTACAAAAAGAATTACGCGACCCACGCGTGTCTCACCCAAACGTGAATGCGGTAGTGGTGAGTCGTGATATGTCGAATGCAAAAATTTACGTCACCTTTCTTGATAAAGAAACGGCGGAAGATGCAAAAGAAGCCATTGATGTATTAAATGGTGCTGCAGGTTTTATTAGAAGTCAGGTGGCGGCTCAGCATACTATGCGGTCTACGCCTAAATTAAAGTTTTACTTTGATGAAAGCGTTCGTACAGGTGAGCATTTATCAAATCTGATTGATCGCGCCTTATACGGCGATAAATCATAGCGTTAATTGTAGGGCAGTTGTAGTGGGAAGAACGAGACGCGGGCGGTTAGTGAACGGTATTTTGGTTCTCGATAAACCGTTAGGTGTAAGCTCCAATGGTGCTTTGCAAGAATGTAAGCGCATTTTTTTTGCAGCTAAAGCTGGACACACCGGTAGCCTAGATCCGTTAGCGACAGGTGTGCTGCCATTGTGTTTTGGTGAAGCAACTAAGTTTTCTCAGTTTTTGTTAAATGCTGATAAAACGTATACCAGCACTTTTGTGTTAGGGGCTAAAAGTACAACTGATGATGCCGCCGGTGAAATTACGCCCGTTGCAGATGCGTCAGGGTTAACTGAGCAGCAAGTATTAGAAATGTTGTTGACGTTTAAAGGCGAGCAGCAACAGATACCGCCAATGTATTCGGCGTTAAAGCATAAAGGCGAGCGGCTTTATAAGTTGGCGCGCAAGGGCGAAGAAGTTGAGCGTCCAAGTCGAGATATTCGTATCGACCATATTGAAATGACAGCGTTTCGTAGCTTCGGCTCAGAACGGCCTGAAGTTGAAGTTGATGTGTTGTTAAGTGTGAGTAAAGGAACTTATATTCGCACTGTGGCGTCCGACTTAGGCGACAAGTTAGGTGTTGGTGGTTATGTTTGCGCGTTACGTCGTGTGCAGTCAGGTCCTTTCGTTGAGCCTGAGGCGGTATCGATTGAAACCTTGCGCGAACTTAAGCAAGACGATCAGTATGAAGAAATGGATAAGTTGTTAAAGCCCTTAGATTTTGCTTTAGCGCATATTCCCTTAGTCACACTCGATGAGTCTAGCGGGTTTTATGTGCGCAGAGGTCAGCCGGTACAGGTTTCTGGTGCGCCAATAAATGGCATCGTTAGATTGAATTTAGAGACCGGCGAATTTATTGGTATTGGTGAAATTAATGACGATGGACTTGTCGCACCAAAACGTTTGGTTGTTTAGTTTTTTATTTTTTTAGTTGTTTTATACAGTTTTATTTTGACCTGTCTGTAAATGTGCGCGGACAGGCCATTTATTTTTTCGCACATTTTAGAGGAATAAGATCATGGCATTAAGCCCAGCAGTAAAATTAGCAATTGTTAAAGATTATCAACGTGATGAAAGCGATACAGGCTCATCAGAAGTACAAGTAGCCTTGTTAACTGCAAATATTAATAAATTGCAGGAACATTTCGGCGACCATAAAAAAGATCACCATTCACGTCGTGGTCTTATTCGCATGGTTAATCAGCGAAGAAAATTGTTGGACTATTTAAAGAGCACAGATGCGGCTCGATACGCAGAATTAATTAAGCGTTTAGGCTTACGTCGTTAATCCGATTTGAGTTAGGCATTATTGTCGGAGCCTGATGGCAACATCATGGCTCCATTATTTTAGAATTGGATGGAGGATTTCTAGTGAATCCGGTAATTAAACAATTTCAATACGGTAATCACACGGTTACTTTAGAAACAGGTCGAGTAGCTCGTCAAGCCTCGGGTGCTGTTTTAGTCACAATGGATGAAACTGTTGTGCTTTGTACTGTCGTTGGCGCTAAAAAGGCAAAACCTGGGCAAGATTTTTTCCCATTGTCTGTGCACTACACAGAAAAAACATATGCTGCTGGTAAAATACCTGGCGGTTTCTTTAAGCGCGAAGCGCGTCCTTCTGAAAAAGAAACGCTAACTTCACGTTTAATCGATAGACCTATTCGTCCTTTGTTTCCCAATGGTTTCAAAAACGAAGTACAAGTTATTTGTATGGTTATTTCGGCTCAAGATGATATTGATCCAGATATTCCTGCAATGATTGGTACCTCTGCGGCGCTATCAATTTCTGGCGTACCTTTTAATGGTCCTATTGGCGGCGCACGCGTTGGCTATACAGAAGAAGAAGGGTATTTATTAAACCCAACTTACTCAACATTAGAAACGTCTGCATTGAACATGGTTGTTGCAGGTACTTCTGACGCCGTACTTATGGTTGAGTCAGAAGCAAAAGAATTAAGCGAAGATACTATGCTAGGTGCGGTTTTATTTGCGCATCAAGAAATGCAAGTAGTTATCGAAGCGGTTAAATCATTAGCGGCTGATGCAGCTAAACCAATTTGGGATTGGGCTGCGCCTGCCATTGATCAAGATCTTTATGATGGTCTAAGTGCAGCGGTAAGTGCTGATCTTGGTACGGCTTATCAGATTACTGAAAAAGCGGATCGTTACGAGCAAGTTGGCACTATTCGCGATCGTGCGTTAGAGCAGTTTGCTGGTGAAGATAGCGACACAAGTTCTGATACTGTTCGTGAGTTATTCTCGAAAATCGAAAAAAATATTGTTCGCCAACGTATTGTTAATCATGAGCCGCGTATTGATGGCCGTGATACTAAAACAGTTCGTCCGTTATCGATGCAAATTGGTGTTTTACCAAAAGCACATGGTTCAGCATTGTTTACACGTGGTGAAACACAGGCCTTGGTTGTTACTACACTGGGTTCAGTTCGTGATTCTCAAATCATCGATGCATTGGAAGGCAGTTACAAAGATAACTTCTTATTCCATTACAACTTCCCATCATACTCTGTAGGCGAAGCGGGCCGTGTTGGTCCTGTTGGCCGTCGTGAGATTGGTCACGGTCGTTTAGCTAAGCGTGGTGTACTAGCCATGATGCCTGATGCTGAGTCTTTCCCTTATACGGTTCGTGTTGTTTCTGAAATCACAGAATCTAACGGTTCTTCATCAATGGCGTCAGTTTGCGGTAGCAGCTTGGCGATGATGGATGCTGGCGTACCATTAAAAGCACCGATTGCCGGTATTGCGATGGGCCTAGTTAAAGAAGGCGACAAGTTTGCAGTATTGACTGATATCTTAGGTGATGAAGATCATCTTGGTGATATGGACTTTAAAGTGGCCGGTTCATCTGACGGTATCACTGCATTGCAAATGGATATCAAGATTGAAGGTATTAACGAAGAAATCATGGAAATTGCGCTTAACCAAGCGTTAGCAGCACGTTTACATATTCTTGCTGAAATGAATGAAGTGATTGCAGAAGCGCGTACTGAATTGTCAGAAAATGCGCCAAGCATGAGTGCCTTTAAAATTGATACTGACAAAATTCGTGATGTTATCGGTAAAGGCGGAGCAACTATCCGTTCAATTACTGAAGAAACTGGCGCGACGGTTGATATCGATGATGACGGTACTATCCGCATTTACGGTAAAGACAAAGCCTCACGCGATGCGGCTGTAGCCATGGTAGAAAGTATTACTGCCGAAGCTGAAGTCGGTGCTATTTACGAAGGTAAAGTAGAGCGTATTGTTGATTTTGGTGCGTTTATCAGCATCTTGCCGGGTAAAGATGGCTTGCTGCATATTTCTCAAATCTCTAGCGAGCGTATTGAGAAAGTGACAGATGTGCTTGAAGAAGGACAAGTTGTTAAAGTGAAAGTACTGGATGTTGACCAGCGTGGTCGCATTAAACTCAGTATGAAAGAGCTTGAAGAAGCCACTCCAGCAGCGGCAGAAACTTCAGCGGATTCGGAAGCGGATGAATCTTAATCGATTTTGAATGCCTAGAACGTTGAATAAAAAACCCGGGTTATCCCGGGTTTTTTTTATTTTTAAAAAAGTAAAAAATAATTTTTTGGCCGCTCGAATTTAAAAACAAAATAAAAACCACAATAAGAAAATAGAAAAAGTGTGACGATTCTGCACGTCTAATAAAATAACGTTACCGTTAAAGGTGAATGCCAACTATCATAAAAATGCTTTATATAAAGGCTTATTCTAAGCACTCTTGAGTAATTGATGGTTTTATTTACATTACGAATAGTATCAAATTAGTTTTTGTTTCAAATTTTTTTCTAATAATTTTGGTCTCAAGCCTTTACGCAGAACTATTGAAAATCTCACAACATTTAATCTGTAATTGTTGTTGATTATTCTTAAACTGTAGTTGTCTGTAATGAAAGGGCTGTAAGAGCCTGAAATAAAAGGGCTTATTGTAAAACGAAAGTATGTAGTTGATGTGTAGTTGATGTGTAGCTGATGTTTAGTTGGTATGAAGTAGAAGCATGTCATGGTGTGCCATCACTCTATTTAATAACTTTTCGTGAAAAGATGTCCCTATAAATGAAATTAATTCTGCGTTAGCGCGGTGGTGAAAAATGAAGCATATAGTGCTCTTAAATCCTAAAGGCGGTTGCGGTAAAACGACAATAGCAACGCATTTGGCTGTTTATGCATCGACGATGGGTTTGCGCGTAGCGCTTGCCGATCATGATAAGCAGCAGTCATCACACGATTGGTTGAAATCTAGACCTCGTCGTTGTGCCGATATTGCGGCTATTGCAGCTTATGATGGCGTTTCTTTAGAGGGTGATTTTGATGTCATGATTCATGATATGCCTGGTGCAGCCGTTTCGACTGCGCATAGCATTGCGAGTGTCTGTGATAAATTGATTATTCCGATTACGCCCTCGCCTATCGACATTAAAGCGGCCTTACGATTGTGGGTAACGCTGAGTAATACTGGTTGGTTA
>DMZE01000231.1 GCA_003492055.1 Cellvibrionales bacterium | reverse complement strand
TAAGCCATCGCCTAAAAAGTTAAGCGCAAATAAGGTTAGCGAAAGGGCAAGGCCTGGAAATACCAATAGCCATGGATACTCTTCCATGGTTTCTACGCCACCAGAAATTAATACACCCCAAGAACTTTGCGGCGGTTGTATACCAAGGCCTAAGAAGCTTAAAAACGCTTCTAACAACATAACGCTGGGAATCGTTAGAGTAATGTAGACAATAACCGGGCCGAGGACATTCGGAATAATATGGCGGCGAATAATTTGCCAATGACTAAGGCCGGTGACAACGGCGGCACTCACAAATTCTTGTTTACGAAGCGTCAATACTTGGGTGCGAACAATTCTGGCCATGGTGAGCCATTCAATTAAGCCAATAGCTAAAAACAGCAGCAGTAAGCTGCGCCCAAAAATCACCATCAACAAAATAATAAATATCATAAAAGGCAGTGCGTATAAAATATCAACAATGCGCATCATAATGGTGTCAGTAAGCCCGCCAATATACCCAGCGATAGTGCCCCATAGAATGCCAATAACTAAAGAGACTGCGGTGGCGGCAAAGCCGACCATTAATGATATGCGTCCGCCATACATTAAGCGGGTCATTAAATCGCGACCATGAATATCGGTGCCTAACCAGTGTTGAGCGGAGGGTGCCGAAGCGCCCAGTGCTAGGTTTTGTGTTTCATAGCCATAGGGCGCAAGCCAAGGCGTGAGAATGGATACGACAACGAAAAAAATAATTACATACAAACCCAGCATGGCGAGTTTGTTTTTATTCAGTCGATACCAAGCGTCTTGCCACAGTGAGCGGCCTTGTTCAAAGTTGAGGTTTTGATATTCTTTTAATGAATCAATCATGGCTATTTTTTTTCGTTAGACAATGCGAGGCGTGGGTTGAGCCAGACGGCCAGTAAGTCAGACAACATATTGAGCAATACAATTAAGCAAGACAGCAATATGGTGGTGCCTAATATCATGGTGTAGTCGCGGTTAAAGGCAGCTTGCACATAAAAGCGTCCTAGGCCGGGAATTTGAAAAATCGTTTCTACTACAAACGAGCCTGCTAATAAGCCCGCAATGGCTGGTCCTAAAAAGGCAACCACCGGAGATAATCCACCACGTAGCGCATGACGAATAATAATTTTTGCCATAGGCAACCCTTTGGCTTTAGCGGTACGAATATAGTCTTGCGACAGTATTTCTAACATGCCACCGCGGGTGAGCCGAGCAATATAGGCCGCATAGGTCGAGCCTAAGGTAATAGCCGGAAGAATTTTATCACCTGGTGAATAACCCCAGCCGGAGACAGGCAACCATTGCAGCCAAATACCAAAAACCAGTACCAATAGCGGGCCTAATAAGAAAGAGGGCATACAGATGCCCGTCATAGCCAACGACATAGGAATATAATCTTGCGCGCTATTGGGTTTTATCGCCGCCAGCATGCCTGCGCTAATGCCGATAACTAAGGCAATCATAATGGCGTAAATGGCCAGTTCAAAAGTAATGGGTAGGCCGGCATAAATCATTTCTGTCACGGTGCGATTGGTATAGCGAAACGAAGGGCCAAAGTCTCCTTGGACTAAATGGCCGAGATAATCGAAGTACTGTTCGTACATGGGCGCATCAAGATTATAGCGCTCGTTTAAACGCTCTATCACTTCTGGGCTTAATGTTTTTTCTGCATCAAACGGGCCGCCGGGGGCTGCGCGCACTAAAAAAAACGTGGCGGTAATAACAATAAAGATTACCGGTATGGATTGTAATAACCGACCAACAAAAAATCGCATCATGATTTATTTAGGCTCTTGCAGATAAACATGTTTATACGGATGTTGATCAAGGATGTTGGGATGCCAGCCTTGCAACTGTGGGTGTTTTAGTAAAACACGTGTGTAGGTATAAATAGGAATAATCGGACTCTCATCCATTAAAATCGCTTCGGCTTGCTGGAAGGTACGATAACGTTGTTGCTGATTCGTTTGGCTAGCGGCCAAGGCAATCAGTCTATCGTACTCTGGGCTAGACCAACCCGTTTGGTTATTGCCACCACCGCTAATAAACATATCAAGAAAGGTGTTCGGATCGGGGTAATCGCCTATCCATGCCGCACGGGCAATGCTGTAATCCATGGATTGAATACGACTTAAATAAACTTTCCAATCTTGATTAGAGAGGCGTATATCAATATTCAGTGCGTCCTTCCACATTTGCTGTATCGCTACAGCAATACGACGGTGGCCATCACTGGTGTTATAAGTGAGTTCTATTTCTGGAAAACCTTCGCCATTCGGGAAGCCTGCTTCGGCCAATAAGGCACGAGCGGCTTCAATATCAAAGGTAATAGGGCTGGTCTCTGCGTAATACCCTTGCGTGTTAGGCGGGGTAAACGTATAGGCAGCGAGCTGGCCACCTTTAGTAATGGAGCTGACTAACAAGTCTCTGTTAATTGACATCGATAGCGCTTTGCGGATATTGGGGTTATCTAAAGGCTTAACATTAACATTGATACGGTAGTAGTAGGTGCCTAGGTAAGGATCGATAGATATTTTTTCGGGATCTTTTTGTTGGTAAACGGCAATTTTATCGACCGGTATAGAGCTCGTGGCATGTAAGGCGCCAGTCTTAAACATGCGCTCTTCCGTTTGTACTTGGTCTATGGGATAAAAAACGATTTCATTAAGCTGCACGTTTTCGCTGTCCCAATACAACGGATTTTTACTCACGCGAATAATATAGTTAAGTCGCCATTCATCTAATAAAAAAGGACCGTTGCCAACAAAATTACCCGGCCGCGTCCACAAAGTACCGGCTTCATCAATGGCGCCAAATTTTAAAATCGTAGGCGGATGCACGGCATAAGTACTGTAATGCGCCAGTAACGATAAGAAGTAGGGGGTAGGATTTTCAAGATCAACTTGTAAGGTTTTTGCATTAAGGGCTTTAACACCCACTTGATTAAAGTCTTTAATGTCACCGTGATTAAATTGCTTAGCGTTTTTGACGGTAAATAATTGATAGGCGTATTCACTGGCCATAGCGGGGGATAACATACGCATCCATGACCAAACAAAATCATTAGCGGTTACGGGGTCACCATTCGACCACTTAGCATTATTGCGAATAGCAAAAGTATAGCGCTTGCCGTCATTACTAATATTCCAGCTCGCTGCTATGCCTGGTTCCGGCGCTAAGGTTTTGGGATTAACCGTAACCAGTCCTTCAAATAATGCGCTAATAATATTATGTTCAGGAACGCCGGTAACCGAATGCGGATCAAGATCTTTTGGTTCTGTGCCATTACCTAAGTGCAAAATCTGATCGCGTGTGCCAGATTCCACATTACTCGGGCCCAAATCACAGGCGCTAAGTAATAGGGTTAGTAATAGCGAAGGTAGTAGCGAGATATAGCGTTTTTTATTCGGCATTAAGCTGCTCAATAAATGCATCGTAATTAAAAGGACGACCTAAAAAGTCGGCCACTAAATCAGCAGCGTCTTTGCTGCCACCGGGCGCTAATACTTTATCGCGGTAACGGGCTGCCACGTCACTGTTAAGTAAGCCATCGCGCTCAAACTCTGAGAATAAATCGGCAGCAATCACGAGTGACCACATATACGTATAGTAACGCGCTGAGTAACCGTAGAGATGACCAAAGTTAGCATAGAAGTGCGTATCGTTAATATAATCAAACGGCGAGTAGGCTTGTTGTAAGCGAATTAATGTCTCATTAAGGTCTAACGTTTCAGGTGAGCTTGAGTAGTAGTCGAGAGACAGCGCCGCATAAAACATTTGATTACGAATATGCGTGCCTTTACCAAAGCCGCGAGCACGCAGCATTTTATCGACCATCGCCTTAGGAATGGTTTCGCCATTGGCATTCACAGCAAAGGTTTTTAAAGTGTCGTAGTTCCACACCCATTCTTCTAACAGTTGCGAGGGGGCTTCAACAAAGTCGCGCTCGGTGGCAATGCCAGATAAGCCGCTCCATTCTTGGTGGCCGCCAATAAGGCTATGCATTAAATGCCCAAACTCATGCAAGAATGTTTCAACTTGGTTGTGTTCCATTAAGCCGCGATTTAGTCGATGGCCAGTGCTATCGAGCTGTTGATCTTCACCGGGGAAGTTACAAATAAGTGCGGAGACAGGCAGTTGTTTATCGAGCACACCGGTTTTGATACCAAAGTGTGCCGCATGTTTATACTTGCCATCGCGGGGGTGCATATCAAGATAAAAATAGCCTAGCGTCTCGCCAGTTTTTTTGCGCAGCTCATGGGTGCTCACAGCAGGATGCCAGGTTGAGGTTTGCCAAGGAATAATCTCAACATCAAACAATTGACCGGCTAATTCAAAGATACCTTGCTTAACATCGTCATAGGCAAAGTACTCGCGTATGGCTTTGGCGTCATATTGATATTGCTCTTTCTTGACTTGCTCTTCTAAAAAAGCTTTTTGCCAGTTGCCCACTTTTTCAGCTTGTGGATCAATCGTTTGTAGTTGAGCTAACAGTTGCTTGTAGTCGCGATCTGAGCGTGGTTTGGCTAGCGTTGCTATACGGTCAATAAAGGTTGAGGCATTGCTAGGAGTCGCTATCATGGCCACTTCGGTAACATATTCTGCATAAGTGTCATAACCAAGATGTTTAGCTAGTTGATCACGTTTGCTAATAATTTGTTTGAGTAAGGCTTCATTGTCGGGATAGCCACGATCCAAAAATTGCTTATAAATAGCTAGACGGTTTTTATCATTATGTGCATAGCGCAAGAAAGGAAAAATGCTGGGGTAGTCGGTAGTAATCAGCCATTGGCCTTCGGCGTTTTTGCTTAAGCCATCAATATAATCTTGCGGCAGACCTTTAAGTTCATCAATAGAGTCGACAGTAATATGGCGAACATCTTCTCGAATGTTTTTTGAAAATTGTTGGCCTAAATCGGCAATATCAATTTGTAATTGTCGCAATGTATCACGCAGCAGCTGATCTTTATCAACCCCTGAGCGGGTAAAGTTAATGAGCAACTTTTTATGATAGCGCTGTGTAATTGCATCACTGTTACTGCTGTCGATTTGTTGTAATTGTTGGTAGATCGCTTGCGATAAATTGGCATCCGTCAAAATGCTTTCTACCGATTTCTGACAGCTACTGGCGCTACTACGAATATCGGCATTGGGATGTGTATTGCTATAGAGTTGAGCAACGCTGTAGTGATTTTCAAGCTGAATATAGAAATTATC
>DMZE01000103.1:13845-14614 GCA_003492055.1 Cellvibrionales bacterium | reverse complement strand
AGTTTGATACACAAATAAGCGCTAATTGCCGAAACAACCACGCCCAAGCCTAATTGCAGCCAAGAAAAAATCGGTGGATCACTTAACATATCAAGAATCGCATAACCGCCTGCCGCCGCAATAATCGGAATAGAGAGTAAGAATGAAAAGCGCGCGCCATCGGTTTTTGATAAACCCAGTAATACCGCAGCGGTAATGGTCACTCCCGATCGTGAAGTACCAGGAATTAACGCCAAGACTTGAGCAAAGCCAATCAATAATGCAATACGCCAGGTAATTTCAAGCGCCACACGCTGCCGACGACTTTTAATATCGGCGAAACCGAGTAACGCGCCAAAAAATAATGTTGTTACAGCAATGACTGTGGTGGACCTTAAATGCACTTCAATAAAGTCTTTTGCTAACAAGGCCACAATAATCGCTGGCAAGGTTGCGGCTATAACCATCCATGCTAACTTTGCGTCAGTCGATAGCGGCTGGCCACGGTTTGATGACACGCTCAATAACCATGCGCGCGTCATATTGATAACATCTTGACGAAAATAAATAACCACGGCCAATAATGAACCGACATGCACTGCTACATCAAATGCAATACCTTGATCTGGCCAATCCAATAGTTGCGCAGGCAAAATAAGATGCGCAGAACTTGATATAGGTAAAAACTCAGTAATACCCTGAATTAAAGCGAGAATAATGGTTTGCAATGTATCCATAATTAAAAACTAAAACCCTTTATGTTGTAACGGTTAATACGTGACGGTTAATA
>DMZE01000103.1:11713-13831 GCA_003492055.1 Cellvibrionales bacterium | reverse complement strand
ACATTTAATAAGTAACATTTAATAAGTGGCAATTAATACGTGACATTGTCGCGTAAATAAACAGGCGTAAGCATCTCAGGATCAATACCCAATCCTTGTTTTAAATCGCGTGTAGCTAACGGCAATAAAGCCGCTGCATCGGGAAGTACCTCTGGCTCAATTGGCAGCTGACTTAATGATGATGGAAATTCTGCATGGTAATGTAATCCTTGACCAGCAATGGCAGCGTTTAGCGACAGCGATACATCGATATCATCGTTAACAATATGCGCTGAATACTCATTAGCCTGTTGTAAACTAGGCATGCCGACCTGCGATAATAACGCGGGCTTAATAACGTACTCTTTACCAAAAAGAACTGGCAGCTCGCCACGTAAATCATACCAACCGCAATAAATCTCACCCATTCGTGCATCCATGGTTGCCAATACAGCTTGCCTTGAATCTGATTGCTGCGAAGCTGATTGATTGGCCCAATAAAAAAAAGCGTTATACGCCACCGCCGCAAGTGATGAAACGGGTAGTACAGGCAGTTGATTTCCGAATGCTAGACCTTGGGCCACGGCAATACCAATTCTTAAACCGGTAAAGGAGCCCGGCCCTCTCGCGACAGTAATTGCATCGAGCTCGGCTAAAGATAAATTAGCTTCTTGTAAAACTTCATCAATCAAAGACAATAAGCTTCGCGAATGCGATAAGGCAGTAGCGTCGAGTCGAGTGGCTATATTGATGGTGTTTTCAACCGGCTTCGCACTCGTATATTGAAGCGCCACACTGCAATGCTGAGAACTGGTTTCTAGAGCAAGAATATTCAAAAGTAAACACTAGCCTGTAAATGATTAACGACTAAAAGGACGACTAACAAACAGTATTAAGACTGAATATTCAACCGCAACGTAAAAAAATCGATATTACACTATAGTCCCATCGCCGCACAGCACTAGGGACATATGATCAATGACAGCAAGCAAAAGGAAGATTAGAATAGATTCTTTAATTTTCTCTTATGTTAAGCCTGACTTTAAGCCTAGCCTAATTCTTTTAACTCATGTGATACTAGCCGTTAAAGTCCTCTATGAGCCAACGCCCAATGCAGCACTCTAGTCAATCCACTCCAGACGCTAGTCAGCCCGCCTCTTCAACCATCGCGGCGTTAATTCTTGCTGGCGGACAAAGTCAGCGCTTTGGCTATAACGATAAAGGCTTAATCCCTTTTTTAAACAAACCAATGATTGCACATGTTATTGAGCGTATCGCGCCACAAGTCTCGAGCATTTCCATTAGCTGTAATCGCAATAGCGCTGAATATCAGTCTATTTATGCAGATTATTATCAAAAGACGGATATTCAATCAGGTTCAAAAACAAAAACATCAGCACCCACCTGCTTTAAAGACAAAAGCGAAAGTCCACTGCGGGGTCCGCTTGCAGGAATCGCTAGCTTCTTAGACTACTGTGATAGCGACATTCTTTTTATTTGCTCCTGTGATATGCCCATGATTCCTCGTGATGTTGTACAACAACTTTTTAGAGCCATGGATCAATCGGGCGCTGATGCGAGTTATCCCGTTGATGAAAAGGGTCATCACTATCTTGCTCTATTAATTAAGCGTTCGGCCGCCGTCAATGCATTGCAACCATTACTGGCAGTATCGGAAGTAGAAAACAGTCCGTTAGTACAAAAAACAAAAAACCATTCGATTAAAAACTGGTTGAATCAAATAAATACTCACCCAATCCTTGTTAACAGCCACAGCATTGGCTTTGCAGACATCAATAGCATGACAGAAATGGCGTTAATTGAACAAAAAACGCAAAGATAAAACCGATATTGGCTTTTTTTTGTTAAATGCGAAGCTCGATTACCGCCTTCTCACGCAGTTAAGCACTGATTAAGTTTAAATAATCGCCATTTTACTTATCAACAGACATAAAAAAACCCCTCATATAGAGGGGTTTTTTAAACTAAGAACAATTTTACTTCTTCTTAGCAGCTTTCTTCTTAACGACTTTCTTAGCAGCTTTCTTAGGTGCGGCTTTTTTCTTAACAACTTTCTTAGCAGCTACTTTTTTCTTAGCGACTTTCTTAACTGCCTTCTTAGGGGCGGCTTTTTTCTTA
>DMZE01000103.1:0-11629 GCA_003492055.1 Cellvibrionales bacterium | reverse complement strand
ACTTTCTTAACTGCTTTTTTGACTGCTTTCTTCTTAACAACCTTTTTAGCTACTTTTTTCTTAGCTACTTTCTTAGCTGCAGCCTTTTTAACGACCTTTTTCTTAGCAACTTTCTTTTTAGCGACTACTTTCTTCTTAGCTGCTGCCTTTTTAACGACTTTCTTCTTGGCTGCTGCTTTTTTGACTACTTTCTTCTTAGCAACTACTTTTTTCTTCTTCGCAACTACTTTCTTTTTAGCTACGACTTTCTTTTTAGCTACTGCTTTCTTCTTAGTAGCGGCTTTTTTTGCTGGCTTGCGCTTTACAGCGGCCTTTTTCTTTTTTGCTAATGCCATGCTGAGTATCCTCACCTTAATAAGTTGATTGTCTAGTACACGTTAATCAATGATGATCGATCAATGACGAGGGTCGATATCAAAGTAATTACTTTCGATAATGTAAGCCGAAATAACCACGTCAAAATCAAACCATCTAACTAACAAAGTCACAATTAACAATTGACTTAATGATCTTAGTTAAAAAGTAAACTAAATTCACGTTCTTGCAAGACTTTTTTTGTGAAAAATTAAATTATTCTTGCCTTTTTTGAACAAAATACCCGCTTTCGTTATTAATCGATGTTTTTTTTCTGTTTTTTTGTTCCGAAAAAAAATAATTTCGCGAATTTTTATTTTTTTATATCTTAGTTTATTTAATTAATATTCAACCAACAGTAGCAGTGTTAGATATTAAAACACAATGAAAAATGCGTGACTGCAATGGCGAATAAAAACAAAATAAACAGCTTAAAGATGTTTTTTTCATCATGATAATTCAAGCATAGTCGCTGAACGCAATAAAAAAAAATAATCGACCGTCGATATTCTTGTTTTTTTGATTAAATAGCTTAATTCATCGAAATCAGACGAATATTTTTGAGTAAACAATACAAATAATCGACCAATACAGTAAAAATTATTTTTTTGAGCGCCAATAAACAAGGAATACTCGCTAAAAAGCAAAAACAAAAACGTTAGGCAATAAAAAAGGCTCCAAAAGGAGCCTTTTTTATTGCAAAGTGCTTTTACTTCAACATTGATAACACTTTTGTGCGTATTTCATCGACATCACCAATACCGTTCACACGATGATATACCGGTGCATGCGCTTTAAGTGCTTCTGCTTCACCCATATTCTTATAAAAATCGACTAACACTTCTGTTTGGTCATGATAAATACCTAAACGCTTGCGAATAGTAACTTCAAGATCATCTTCACGCTGAATAAGCTCGTCACCGGTTTCATCATCTTTACCGGCCACTTTAGGTGGGTTGTATTGAATATGGTAAACACGACCTGAACCTTCGTGCACACGTCGACCACTGAGTCGCTGAATAATAGCTTCATCTTCGACACAAATTTCTAACACGTTATCGACATGAACGCCGGCATCAAGCATCGCCTGTGCTTGCGGAACGGTGCGAGGAAAACCATCAAACAAGAAACCCTGCTGACAATCGGCTTGTTGAATACGCTCTTTTACTAAGGCAATAATAATATCATCTGACACTAGGCCACCTGATGACATAACATCTTTAACTTGCATGCCTAGCTCGGTGCCTTCTTTTATGGCCGTACGTAACATGTCGCCAGTGGAAATTTGCGGGATATTAAATGCATCCATAATAAACTGTGCTTGTGTACCCTTGCCTGCACCTGGAGGACCTAACAAAATAATTCGCATTAAAATTACCTCTTACCTGATATATACGTTAATAAAAGCGTATAGCTGTTTTGAGTGTGGATGCTCACCGAGACGTTAAAAATAAATAGGTTTTAAACGTATTTGAGTAGTGGCAGCACTTAAAAAGTCTAGATTTTATGCCTTAAATGAATGATAAACGAAGCGTCAAAAAGGCCCAAATAACAAAGGAGGGCAAAGATACACAGTCAATCTGCCATTAACAAGGGACTTTTGAGCATAGCGCCACTGTTATGAGGTTTTTTCTTCGTGTTTAACCGCATTCCATAGATCATTGAGCCTTTCACTGTCTACTTTGCTATTAGTGGCATGAATATCACTCAAGTTATCGCTCTCAACGCCCTCAGGCGCTTGCTGCTGCAATTTATCTATTACAGCATCAACACGAGTAACGAATTTCTTGTTGGCGTGACGTAAAGATTGCTCACTGTTAACGCGCATTTTTCTAGCGACATTAATAGTGCTGAAAAACACATCACCCAATTCATCTTCTACACGCGGTAGAAAATTATCGGGTAAATTTTGCTGCTCGGCTTGTTCAATCAACTCTTCAAGCTCAAGCACCTCTTCTTTTAATTTAGCTAATGCACCTTTTGCATCTGGCCAATCAAAACCGATAGTCGTTGCACGCTTTTGCAGCTTTACCGCTCGTGATAACGCTGGCAATGCTAAAGGCACATCATCAAAGAGACCTGCTCGATTCTTTTCTGCTCGCTCGCTGGCTTTTATACGCTCCCAGTTTTTAGCCACTTGATCTTCATCTATAGAAGGGGCTGTTGATCTCTTAGTTTTTTCGCCATTACTGCTACTGGGATAAAGCGTTCCATTAGTAAAAACATGCGGGTGTCGCGTGACAAGCTTTGAACACAACGTATGGACTACATCATTAAATGTAAACTGTTGCTCTTCATCGGCTAAGCGAGCGAAAAAAATGACTTGAAATAAAACGTCACCTAGCTCGCCTTTAATATCATCAATATCGCCGCTTTCTATGGCATCAGCTAATTCATACACTTCTTCAATAGAGTAATTAATAATGGTTTGCGGTGTTTGCTTTAAATCCCAGGGACAACCGGTTTGCGGGTCTCGCAGCCGAGACATTAAATACTGTAAATCATCGACGGAATACTGTGAGGGTTGCGACATTAGCTTAAACGCTCGGTATTAATGATATTAGGCATATTGTTTAAGCGCGCTAAAATACGCACTAACTCTTCGATATTATGAATCTCTAACGTAAGTCTCATGTCAGCCGTATGTTTATCTTTATCGGTGATGGTATTCACACTCATAACGTTTACTCGCATGGCGGCTAATAATCCAGACACATCACTCAGTAAGCCGGTACGATCATAAGCTTCAATGCCAATATCCACAGAATATAAGCCACTTTTTTCTGCACCCCAACTCACTTCAATAACGCGTTCTAACTGCTGACTATCAACCTGCAAAAAGTGACTACAGTCTTTGCGATGCACGGTTACACCTCGGCTAACGGTGACATAACCGGCAATATCATCACCTGGCACTGGCTTGCAACATTGAGCAATTTGAGTCAGTAAGTTACCCACGCCTAAGACGGTGACATCACTTTTCGACTGACGCCTATCCGCTTTCGAAGATGGTTTAGCCACCAACACGGGAGGCGGTGCAGGCTTGCCAAATAAGTTTTCAGCAATACGCATAATTTGACTGGTCGATACGTCACCGGCACCCAGCGCGCCATACAAATCATCAACCGTTAAGTACTGTAGTTTTTTAGTCAGTATTTTGTAATCGACACTGGTGAGTGCAAGCCGCTTGATTTCTCGCTCAAGTAATACTCGTCCCGCTTGTACGTTTTGTTCACGCGCTTGCTTTTTAAACCATGCACGCGCTTTTGATCGAGCACGCGATGAATTTAAATAACCTAAACTCGCTCTTAGCCAATCGCGATTAGGCGTCGATTCCGGCCCTGTAATAATCTCTACTTTTTGGCCATTACGTAATACGGTGCTTAAAGGCACAATGCGACCATCGACTTTTGCGCCCCGACAACGGTGCCCTACTTCGGTATGTATATGATAGGCAAAATCAACGGGAGTGGAGCCGTAAGGAACATCGACAACATGGCCTTCGGGGGTAAACACATAAATACGATCTTTACCGAAATCATTGGTTAGCTCACTGGCTAATTCACTGACATCAGTTTCACCACCAGTATCTTCATGCCACTCAAGCACTTGCCTAAGCCACTCTATTTTCTGCTCATAACTTTTGTTGTTGCCGTTAGTATCTGTGCCTTTATAAAGCCAATGAGCACAAACGCCTAACTCTGAAGCCTCGTGCATATCATTAGTGCGTATCTGAACTTCTAACACTTTCGCTTCGGGACCGATTACAGCGGTGTGCAGTGAGCGATAGCCATTATCTTTAGGGTTAGCAATATAATCATCAAACTCACGGGGGATATTGCGCCATAGCGTATGAATAATACCTAAGCTGGCATAGCAGTCTTTTAATTGCGGCACCATAATACGCAGCGCACGAATATCGTATACTTGATCAAAGGCAAGATTTTTGCGCTGCATTTTGCGCCATATACTGTATATGTGTTTGGCTCGACCGCTGACCACGGCATCAATGCCTGCGGCTTTAAGTTGGCTCTCGACCAGATGAATTACTTCGCCAATATAGCCTTCACGATCGAGCCGCTTACCGTCTAATTTTTTAGCTATGGACGCATAAGCTTCGGGTTCAAGGTAGCGAAAAGAAACATCTTCAAGCTCCCACTTAATTTGACCAATGCCAAGGCGGTGCGCTAATGGCGCATAAATTTCAAAAACTTCGCGTGCGACGCGCTTTTGTTTTTCTGGGTCGGAATGATTCTTTACTGCGCGAATGGCTTGTGTGCGCTCAGCCAATTTAATGAGGCCAACACGAACATCATCAACCATGGCGACAAGCATTTTTCGAATATTTTCTACTTGCGCATTGCCCTGACCTAAAACCGGCTCAGTTTCGGTACGAAGACTAGAAATAGCCGCCATACGCAATACGCCTTGCACCAAGCTAGCGACTTCGGTACCAAGACTGCTTTTCACTTTATCGATGGCAACACGCTCTTCACGCACGGCACGATAAATAACGGCAGCAATCAGCACCTCTTCATCCATATGAAGACTGCCAAGAATACCGGCCATTTCTAGCCCGGCATCAAAACAACCAATCAAGCCATGAGGTCGCTGACCTTTTATGATAGTGCTCGATTGTGCCGCAGAGGCTAGCTGACAAGCTACTTCCATGCGTGCCGTTGTATCGGGATCGGTGAAGCCCGGCAGTGATGCCAACCAAGTGTCGACATCTAAGGAACCGTTTTCACGTTTAGGATAAGTTTTTCGTACTTGTACCATAAGCGCCTAATTTTACATCCGTGTTGTATTTACTCTAATAAAATTTATGCCTTCTGAGCATTAAATCGGTATCTATCATTAATCGGTATGATCAAAAACACCGGTCGATAAATAGCGATCACCACGGTCACAAATAATCACCACAATCACTGCATTCTCTACTGTCTTCGCCAGCTCTAAGGCTGCATGAATACCGCCACCCGAGGACACGCCACAAAAAATACCTTCTTGAGTGGCTAAGGCGCGCATACTTATTTCTGCCGCTTGTTGATCAATATCGATAATTTTATCAACATTGTCGTCTTGATAAATACTCGGCAAGTAAGCTTTAGGCCAACGACGAATACCAGGAATACTTGCGCCATCCATGGGTTGTAATCCAACAATTTGAATATCAGGATTTTTTTCTTTCAAAAACCGTGAGACACCCATAATGGTGCCGGTAGTGCCCATTGAACTGACAAAATGAGTGACTTTTCCACCCGTCTGCTGCCAAATTTCAGGGCCCGTTGTATGATAGTGGGCATCGGGATTATCAATGTTGGCGAATTGATCTAACACCGTGCCTTCGCCACGTGAAGCCATTAATTCAGCTAAATCACGCGCGCCTTCCATACCTGACTGCGCATCGACTTCTATTAATTCGGCACCGTAAGCGGCCATCGCTAATTTTCGCTCACGGCTCATATGGCTGGGCATAATTAGCACCATACGATAGCCTTTAATGGCTGCAGCCATGGCTAAGGCAATACCGGTATTACCACTGGTTGCCTCTATAAGCGTATCACCAGGCTTAATATCTCCTCGCAATTCAGCTTGATTGATCATATTAAGCGCAGGTCGATCTTTTACCGAGCCAGCAGGATTGTTGCCCTCTAATTTCAGCAAAATATCGTTAGAGCCTGAATACAGACGCTGTAATCTTACGAGCGGCGTATTGCCAACAAACTGTTCAATAGTGGGGTAATTCAAGCGTCACATTCCAGCATCAATAAAAGTTGATCAAAGAACGTCATATCGTTCTTATTAAAGGCGGCTATAATAGCAAAATTAATCGCTTAATAGTCGAGCAAAATAGACTTTTCGGGTCCTTTTTAGGACCTTTTTAGGGCGTTTTTTGGAGTGCCTTTGTGGCGAGTCATTTAAGGTCGATTTGATCGGTGCTACACTGCGCGAAATGGTATGACGGGCCACATCTCTATGCTGGCTTCATGGCTCACTCTATGGCTAAGCCTCTGACGAGAGCAATGACAAGAGCTATTTAGCTCACTGAGTAATCACGATACTCAGCGTAAATTATTCACTGCAGACACAGCTATGCAACGTTCGCTGTAACCACTGGCCTTTATTATGGACTTAAAATTACAAGGACTACCCTTTTCGGCACGTATCTTTTTATCGCTACAAACGCTGCTTGTCATTCTTTGTCTGTTCTTTGTTTTTTTTGAGGCGTTTTATTTGTCGCCGCAAAAACAACTTATTCAGCTTAATCGCAGCAGTCATAACCTTGCCACGCAACTGCAGCTAATTTCACCTCTTACACAGACTAAAATAAGTCATTTATTAACAGCTACATCAGCCTATGGTGAGAGCGGTAGCGCCATCAATCACGTTAAGATTAACTGGCAAGGCGAGCAATGGCAGTTCAATCAAATACAAACGGCTAACGCTAAAAAACAGTCATCGACTTCGATCACATCGAGCCAAACAATCTATTCCTTAGATGGTATAAAACCATTAGGAAAGCTGACAGTGAGTGCAAAAAAGCAATACCGTTTCAACTACTTTCTTGCTTATAGCATTGCCTTAATCACCATCGTTATTTCGATTTACTCTTCACTGTCTTTTTATCTTATTATAAAAAAAGAGAACGAAAAGCTGAATAGAGGGATCAAGAAAACCGCCAGTAACGAGCAACAAGAGCAAGCTCTGGCAAACAATGAGAGCGAAAAAGCTGAACTGTTTTTAGCGAAAAAAAGCGCGCTAGAAGCGAGTCGTGTCAAATCAACCATCATAGCCAATACTAGCCATGAGCTACTCACGCCACTTAATAGTATCGTTGGGTTTTCAAAAATATTACTCGATAAAAAAATAAATACTGAACAACAAGATAATTTTTTACAACGGATAAATGATAACGCCTTGCATCTTTCCGCGCTGGTGAATGATTTACTGGACTTTTCTATTCGCAGTAATCGTATGCTGAGCCTGAACTATCTAGAGACTGATATACATGCATTATTAATGTCTATCACTAACACCATGGCCTATGAAGCACAGAGTAAAAACTTATCATTTATCGCAGATTTTGATGCTTTATATGGCTATAAAATTCACACCGACCCGCTACGTTTACGCCAGTTAATTTCAAACCTTGCGATTAATGCTATTCGCTACACCAACAGTGGCCATGTAAAAATAACGGCTCATTTTGAAACCGAAACCGCCAACTTGAAAAGTGAAAGTCATCGTCAGAATAATAAAAAAATATTACTGTTAAGTATTGAAGATACCGGTATAGGGATCGCTCATGATCAGCAGAAAAACATATTTTCTTCCTTTGTTAACTCAAGCAATATTGGCTCAACCAGCAGCATCAATAAAGCCGATCGCAATCCTGGCCTAGGATTAGGTTTAGGCTTATCTATAGTCGCAACAATACTTCAACGTATGGGCGCCACCATTGATATTAAAAGTGAATTAGGTAGCGGTAGCCGCTTTGAAATAAAAGTACCGATTAAGCAATATGAAGCAAACGGAATCGATGGTAAACCAGCAGCTTTTGAGCATATATTGCTTAGCGGCGACTACCCTCCTGCACTGGATACACTTGAAGAGCGTTTTCAAAAAGTGTCAAGAAAGGTTACACGAAATGGTGATACTAACCGCGAATTACAACCTCAAACACCCAGCAATAATGACTTCGATTTTATTGTTTTTAATGCGGCTAAAAACACTATCGACGAATTAAATAATGACGACACAAAATCGATTAATACTTTAATTAATTTCAATAAACCGCTTTATATTACGGCACCTATTGGCCTCACAATTCATAATAAAGCGATGCTCAACAATAATAATATTCGCATTATTAACGGCCCCTTTGCTATTCAATCATTACTCACTAGCAAGGCGCAGAAAACCAACAACGTCCCCTTAGCATTAAATAATTATACGGTTGAAGGCATTCGTTCGCCTCGACGTAAAACCCTCGTTGTGGATGACAACCTATCCAATATTGAATTACTGAGCTTAATGCTCAGCCAATTTCAATGCGATGTTGATTCAGCAAGCAATGGAGAAGATGCTTTATCGCTTTTAGACAAGCATGATTATGACTGGCTATTTATTGATATTCGCATGCAACCTATGGATGGTATTGCATTAGTTAAAGCCATACGTCAGCTTAAACGCTACCAATCGACCCCTATTATCGCGTGCACGGCTCATACAAGTGATGAAGAGTTTCGTATATTGATTGAATCAGGCTTTGACAAGGTCACCTACAAGCCCATTATGGAGCAACAAATTACAGCGTTAAAAGACGTTATTTTTGAATCCAAACTAACAAATAATGACACCGCTATAACCTTGGAGGCACCGATATTCGACATCCAGCACGCGATTGATAAAACCGCAGGCAACCCGACCACGGCTCTGCGTATTTTTAATCTACTTGTCGCTGAACTAAAACAAGCAATGACAGATAAGAAAACCCTAATGAGCGAGCATCAAGATATCGTGATTGACTATATCCATAGACTTCATGGAGCGGCTGCGATGACAGGGACTACGGCACTAAAAAACCAGTTAAACGAATGTGAAACCCTACTTAAAAACTCAGCCTCTATTGAACACATTTCAAATCCGTTAGACGCCACTGAAAATACAGAAAAAGCCATTAACGATGCGCTTGAAGCGGTATATGATCAAATAGAATTAGTCTTGGAATGGCAGAGCAATAATAAGAAAAATAACAGTATGGATAGCGTTTTCAAAGCGCTGTCAGTCTAATCGCCGTTTTATTATTTTTTAGAATACAGCTCTCGGCTCTTTAAGGCTCTACCGCCTAAATGAGGAGCCAGTGCTGCTCGCATAATCAACTTAGCGCTACGACGCACCTCTGCCCGGCTATAATCTTGCTGCTGTAATGCAAGCAAATGATCACCCGCAATTAATTCTTTTAATTGGCTGCTGACTTGCTGTTCTTTTTTCAACTCAGCCATGCCGTCAGGTATCGCCTCCATAAAAGACTGCTGACTAAAACCAAATTCACTGTGAAAGTGATAAAGACCTTGGCTCTCAATAGGCTGGCCGGTTACGGCATCAAATGAGAAGTCAACTTCAAACCCTAGGGTTGCTAATAACTTGAATTCAAAACGCCTGAGCGGGATTTCGGCACTACCACTTTCAGTTAAATCGACCTCTGAAAGCTCGGTGATTGCATGGCGATACTCTGCAAACAAATTAATCTGCGACTCACCATGCTGAAATAAGCGAATTAATAATTCATTGAGATATAAAGCGGCATACAGTTGATGCTGTAAGAATCGCGGAGCTAGGCAAGTCACTTCAGCGCTGCGTAGGGATTTAAGACTGGACTTACCTGACCACGCTACGGAGAGCGCGGCAAAGGGCTGTAATGTACTGCGTAGTGAGGCTGCTTTGTTACCAGACCCTCGCACCCCTTTGCAGACAACGCTAACTCGGCCTTCCGACTCCGTCAACAAGTCAACAATAACGCTGGTCTCCCTATAAGGGCGCTGATGCAGTAAAAAACAGTGATTAAGCGAATGATTCATAAGCGCTTATCTAGCAACATAAAAAATTAAGAACCGTAACCGTAGAAAAGCATTCAGCTATTCCTCGAAGCCTAAATTTTTCAGCATTCGCTCATCATCAGCCCAACTGCTTTTTACTTTAACCCATAACTTAAGCATAACCTTACTATCGGTCATAATTTCAATATCTTTTCGTGCATCGGTACCAATACTTTTTATTTGCTCGCCCGACTTACCAATAATAATTTTTTTCTGCCCATCACGCTCAACCCATATTAAGGCATGGATATGAACGATATTATTAACCAGCTTATACTCTTCTATTTCAACCGCTACTTGATACGGCAACTCATCACCGCATTGACGCATCAGTTTTTCGCGAATCAACTCCGCGGCCATAAAGCGTTCACTGCGATCGGTTATCTGATCGGCATCATAGAAATGCGGCTTAGCAGGCAAACGTTTGTTAATCGCTGCACGTAAGGCATCGACGTTATAGCCATTTTTGGCCGATATAGGCAGAATATCTGCCCAACTGAATTTCGTTGCCAGCGTTTGAATATGGGGAAGTAAGCGATTTTTTTCGACAATACGATCGACTTTATTAATTACCAAAATAATCGGTGATTTTGCATTGGCTAAACTTTTAACTACTAACTCGTCTTCTTCATTCCACACTAGGCGATCAACAATGAACACCGTTACATCAACGTCGGCAATGGTACTTGCGGCCGCACGGTTCATATAGCGATTCATGGCATTAGTTTGTGTTTGATGCATACCCGGCGTATCAACAAAAATGCTTTGGTATTGATCTCGGGTATCAATGCCAGTAATACGATGACGTGTTGTCTGTGGTTTGCGCGATGTAATGCTGATTTTTTGACCCAGTAAATTATTTAATAATGTTGATTTACCAACATTAGGTCGGCCGACTAAGGCCACATAGCCACAATATTGTGGATCCTCAATACTCATTATGATCCTTTAACCTGTTCAACACGATTATCCTCAGAAATGGTATCCGACTCTGCATAATTAAATTGTTTAAGCACTTTAATAGCTGCACTTTGCTCAGCAGTACGGCGACTTAAACCTTCACCAATAGCACTGGCATCTTTTAATTTTACACTGCACTTAACAGTGAATTTTTGTTGATGCCCTGGCCCTTCGACTTCAACTAACTCGTAATGCGGAAGCGCTAAACGCTCAGCCTGCATTAATTCTTGTAACAATGTTTTTGCATCTTTAAATTCGGGAACTACAGATACCTTGTCAAGATAAGGCTTTAATAAATTAAGGACTATTTTCTGACAAGTCACAAAGTCACTATCTACATAAATGGCACCAATCACTGCCTCAACAGCATCACCAACAATAGAGTGCTTAACTGGAGAGACATTTTTTCGCTCTCCAAGTCCAAGAATCATTAATTTATCTAACTCCAAAGACAATCCAATTTCAGCAAGTGTCTTTCCTTTTACTAACTGTGAGCGAGCAGTTGTCATTACGCCTTCTGGCACATCATCAAACCGTGAGAATAACGCTTCTGCTGCTACTACATTAAGCAATGAATCGCCTAAAAACTCCAAACGTTCATTGTTAGGTGAGCCAGCACTTTTATGTGTTAAAGCCAGCTCTAGTAGCGCTGTATCTTTAAACTCATAACCTATTCGTGTTTGAATATTTTTTAATAAAGTCGCTTTTATCTG
>DMZE01000127.1 GCA_003492055.1 Cellvibrionales bacterium | reverse complement strand
ATTAAGCATTATCATGCTCCCGGCGGAAATGGCGTGCGTGTTGATTCACATATCTACAGTGGCTATAAAGTGCCGCCCCATTACGATTCACTTATTGCAAAAATCATTACCTATGCTGCAGATCGTGAAACTGCGTTAACCCGCATGTCTAACGCTTTAGATGAGCTAGTTATTGACGGTATTAAAACGAATACTGCACTGCATCAACGACTCGTTAAAGATACAGAGTTTCGCTGCGGTGGCGTAAACATTCATTATTTAGAACACAAACTAGAAAGCGAAGCTAAGTAGCCTCCGTGAGCTGGTTGCAACTGCATATTGATACCAGCGCGGCCAGCGCTAGCGATATTGAGTCGGCACTTTTACAACTCGGTGCCGTTTCGGTTACCTTGCAAGATAATGCCGACCAACCGCTTCTTGAACCCGGTGTAGGCGAAACGCCCTTATGGGATGCGATTCAATTAACCGCCTTGTTCGACGGTGATAGCGATTCAGAAAAAATTATTGACCGCCTATTGAAATTACTGGGCGGCACCGCTCCCAATTACCGTTTTGAAAAACTCGATGATCAAGATTGGGAACGCAGCTGGTTAAACGACTTTGAACCTCTTCGCTTTGGCGAAAAATTATGGATTTGCCCTAGCTGGTATGAACCACCAGAGCCCGATGCCATTAATATTGCGTTGGATCCTGGTTTAGCGTTTGGCACGGGCACGCACCAAACGACGGCGCTTTGCCTTGAATGGTTAGAGCAAGCCTCATTAAAAGATAAAACCATTATTGACTATGGTTGTGGCTCCGGCATTCTCGCCATTGCTGCGCTGCTGCTTGGTGCCAAGCAAGCCATTTGCGTCGACAATGATCCTCAGGCATTAGCTGCCACACTTTCAAATGCCGCACAAAATAATATTAGCGATGCCAGTTTAGTGGTTTGCAAACCTGAAAAGCTATCGGCAATACTCGCCGAGCAAGGAATTGCCGCTAACGGATTCGATTTAGTGATTGCTAATATTTTAGCAGGACCACTTATTTCCCTTGTCGATAACTTAACAGGCCTACTCAACAGCGAAGGCGAAATTATTTTATCTGGCATCTTAGACCATCAAGCGACTTCAGTCGCAGAGGCTTACAACCCCCATATCGACTTCGAGCCATTCGCCAATCGCGATGAATGGATGCGTCTGAGTGGAAAAAAGTTATCGCTAACTAGCTAAACTAGATACAGCTCTCAGTTAAGTTCGACCGATGTTTATATAGTTATGGTTTTTAACAGACTCTATTTGAATAGCATCACCCTTTCTTAAGCCTTACCTATTCAATAGCGTTTATTAATAGAATCCATTTATCATCTATTTAAGAGTTTCTGCTCGTCAGCCATAAAGCACTGGAAGCGCCTTTACTCATGATCAGTCAATGCCCTAACTGTAAAACTCGCTTTGTTGTCGGCGAAGCGAAACTGAATATCGCCGGTGGCAGCGTGCGCTGTGGGGCATGTATGCAGGTATTCTCTGCAACCGATCATCAAATAACTGACCATCGAAATGTGCCTATAGATGCGCTTAAAGAAGAAACGCCAACGACAATCAGCAATAAGGATATTACCGATGAGCAGTTAAACGATTTATTACCCACATCAGACGATATTCTCCAAAATGATGAGCGCATAGAACCCTCAATAGACTCTATGGCAGGCTTTGAGACCTCGCCAATAATAGAAGCACCGCCTATTGAAATGGATATATATGAAACGCCACTCCTCAAAAATCGATTACTCGGTATTGTCGGCGTCATTTTCTGCCTAGTTTTGGTTTTTGCGCTAGGCCTGCAATGGTTGCTGGCTCACCCCAACCAATTTAAAGACCATCCTCGCTGGGGAACAAGCTATCAATTGGCTTGCCAGCTCACTCATTCCTTTATCAGTTGCGACCCTAATGACAGCAAAAATAGTGACAGCAAAAATGCTCATCAGGCACAATTACTCAAGGTTGTTAGCAATAGAGTAATTAGCCACCCCGAACAGGAAAACACTTTATTACTTGAAACCGTTATTCTCAATACAGCTGAGCGGCCTCTACCCTTTCCTATTATTAATGTGCAATTCAGCAATATAAAAGAACAGCTATTAGATGAATTCAATTTTACTGCCGCCGACTATTTACACGGCGAACTCGAAAACGCCCAACAAATCGCTCCGGCAACGCCAGTCCATATTGCCCTTAAAATAAGCGACCCAGGCCCCACGGCGGTCAATTACACAATCGAACTAAGATAAATCGTTATAATCTCTGCATCATCCAAGCTGAAGGCTCTGTCATTTAGACTAAAGGCTCTATCATCTAGGCTGAAGGCTCTATCATCTAGGCTAAAGGCTCTATCATCTAGGCAGCATGCCCTGCAAATAGGGTTGGCAAGTGGTAAGCATTCACTTTACTATGCACAAAATGTGTACGTCATAGATAAATACGAGATATAAAGCTGACGCTTAATAGAAAAAAATGATTACTATTGGTCCATATCAATTGGCCGGAAGGGCCGTTTTAGCTCCCATGGCAGGTGTAACAGATTTTCCATTTCGGCAAATCTGCAGGCGCTTGGGTGCCAGTATGGTAACGGCCGAGATGAGCGCCAGTAATCCCGCATTACGAGACACGCGAAAATCGCAGTTAAGGTTGGCTAATCCTGATGATGCCGAACCCAGAACTATCCAGATTGTAGGTACAGAACCGCTTCATATGGCGGCTGCAGCCCGATATCAAGTTGAATCCGGCGCGCAAATTGTTGATATCAACATGGGTTGCCCAGCTAAAAAGGTCTGTAAAAAGCTCGCCGGCTCTGCATTAATGAAAGATACGCACCTTGTCAGAGCTATTTTAACCGCCGTGGTTGCTAGCGTTGATGTCCCTGTAACACTTAAAATTCGTACCGGATGGGACTTAGAAAGCCGAAATGCCGTTGAAATAGCCAAAATTGCAGAAGATTTAGGTGTTCAATCGCTTGCTGTTCATGGCCGAACCCGCGCTTGCAGGTT
>DMZE01000034.1 GCA_003492055.1 Cellvibrionales bacterium | reverse complement strand
GTCAGGATCGCCAGGCCAGTTATCGACATCCGTAGTAGTGGTCAATTGCCCACCAGGTTCCATGCCGGCAATAATAACGGGATTTAGATTCGCGCGAGCAGCATAAACGGCTGCTGAATAACCAGCAGGGCCAGAGCCGAGGATAATTAAGCGGTGATGTATCGTTTCTGACATGGAGATTGGATCCTTTATTCAAATGTGAGCCTGTGTAAACGGACGGCAATGATAATAGACAACGACGGTTGCGTTAAGCATTAATTCTCTGATTTTGGCAAAACGGCGGTATATTTCTTATTAAGTCGCTAGTATTGATTGCTCGGAATGCAAGTGATTGATGATGCTGAACAATTCTGCCCTGTGTAGGGAATTGTACCTTGATGTTTGGGCCGTTTTTTAGTTTCCTACACAACTAGAGATGAGTTCTGCTGATAGCGAGCAGATTGATCAGAAATGAACCGATTTAAAGCGTAAAAACCATTATGGCAAAAACTCCAAAAGGCTCAGCTAAATCTCAGCCTACTGATGAATCAGGTGCTTTGTTGCTCGTTGTCCGCGAAGGGACGTTAATTGCGCTATTGGCCATTGCGGGTTATTTTTTGATGGCTTTGTTTAGTTATAGTGCTCAAGACCCGAGTTGGTCAGCAACCGGAGATCACAGTGCAGTCCGAAATACGGCGGGTATGTCAGGTGCCTGGTTTTCGGATGTACTTTTTTCTTTGTTTGGCTATACCGCTTATTTAATCCCCTTTGCATTGATGCATCGGGCGTGGCTTATTTTTCGTGATCGCTATGATGCCTTTCGTTTCGACGGTCTAACGGTTGCATTGAAGTTGGCAGGTCTCATTTTAGTTTTAATGGGTTTTACTTGTTTGCTGTCATTGTCGACGATCACTGATCAAGCCAGCTTGCCTTTTGGTAGCGGCGGCTATCTTGGCTCTATCGTAAAAGAGGGTCTCTTACAAGTTCTTCATCCTGCCGGAACAGTTTTACTGATGTTGGCCATTACCTTATTCGGCTTAACCTTATTTGCTGAAATATCTTGGCTGGCGCTAATGGATCGTGTCGGTGCATCGACAGTCGTATTGATTGACCGTTTTATCACATGGTTTATCGACTGGAATGATCGTCGACGAGAACTCGCTAGACAACGTCGTCGAGATAAAGAAGCGGCTCGTTTAAAAGCGCCTACTGCTGTTATCAAGCCCGCGCCCATCCAAGCACAAAAGCCCGCTGCGATTGATGAAGAGATTTCTGTAGGCGCAATGATTACCCAAATAAAACAATCGGCTGAGTCGCTTTTACCTACGGCTAAATCTAAGCCACCCGCTAAAAAGAAATTACCTAAGCCGGTTAGGCGAGAGCGCAATAATGGCGAGCCGTTAGAGGTGCCTGATTTCGATTTACTTGATGAGCCTGTAGCAGGACGTCAAATAGGTTTTACCTCTGATCAGCTAACACAGCTTTCAGGGCTACTAGAAACTAAACTGGCTGATTTTGGTATTAAAGCCGAAGTGAAATCAGTACTCCCTGGTCCGGTTGTTACGCGATTTGAAATACAACCTGCGGCCGGCGTAAAGGTTAGCCGTATTAGTAATTTGGCCAAAGATTTAGCGCGCTCGTTAGCTGTTATTAGTGTGCGTATTGTAGAGGTTATTCCTGGTAAGTCTTTTGTTGGTATAGAAATACCGAATGAAAATCGAGCCATGGTTATGCTTAGCGAGGTTTTAACGGCACCGGTTTACACTGAGGCGAGTTCGCACCTAACGCTGGCCCTAGGTCACGATATAGCAGGTGAGCCCATTGTCGCAGATTTAGCAAAAATGCCTCATTTGCTCGTTGCCGGTACTACTGGCTCTGGTAAATCGGTAGGTGTTAACGCCATGTTGCTTAGCTTACTTTATAAAGCAACGCCCGATGAAGTTCGTCTAATTTTGATTGACCCTAAAATGCTAGAGCTAAGTGTTTACGAGGGGATACCGCATTTATTAACGCCGGTTATCACAGATATGAAAGATGCCGCTAACGGTTTACGTTGGTGTGTTGCCGAGATGGAGCGCCGTTATAAATTAATGGCCGCCATGGGCGTTAGAAATTTAGATGGCTTTAATAAAAAAATTACCGATGCTACTGCCGCGGGTGAAACGATTACTGACCCTGTTTGGCAACCAGATCCATTGTCAATAATTGATGTTGATGATCAAATTCCGCCAGACCTTGAAACCTTACCGCACATTGTTGTTGTTATTGATGAGTTTGCCGACATGATTATGATTGTCGGTAAAAAAGTTGAGCAATTGATTGCGCGTATTGCACAAAAGGCTCGAGCCGCCGGTATTCACTTAGTATTAGCAACACAGCGACCATCGGTTGATGTTATTACCGGTTTAATAAAAGCCAATGTACCCACGCGTATTGCCTTTCAGGTATCGTCAAGAATCGATTCGCGTACTATCCTCGATCAAGGTGGCGCCGAGCAGTTATTAGGCCATGGTGATATGCTTTATTTGCCGCCTGGAAGCGGGGTGCCTATTCGTGTTCATGGTGCATTTGTTTCTGATGATGAGGTGCATAGAGTAGCCGATGATTGGCGTGCAAGAGCCGAGCCCGATTATCTGCCCGATCTTATTGATGAAGGTGGTGCCGGTGGTGATGGTATTCCTGGGCTTGAGTCTGCAGAAAGTAGTGATAATGAGCAAGATGCGCTTTATGATGAAGCGGTGATGTTTGTGACCGAAACTCGTAAGGCCTCTATTTCTTCGGTACAGCGCAAATTGCGCATTGGTTATAATCGCGCCGCTCGTATGATTGAATCGATGGAAGCGGCAGGCGTAATTAGTGAAATGCAGCATAATGGCAGCCGGGAAGTCATTGCTCCACCTCCGCCTCGAAGGTAGCCTGAAAGAAAGATAGCCTGAAAGAATGGCAGCCTGAAAGCGATTTTTTTATGGATAAATAGCCATTGTCGCTGTCCTAAATTATTCGCGTTAATGGTGTAGGAAAAAGTCGCTAGCAGTATGTCAAAAGCCGTTGTAATAAGTATTTGAAAGGTCGCTTTAAAATGCAGTTAATTATGCAAACTAAAAAATTCATCCATAGCTTTCAGCTTTTCATCTTTATGTCGGCTATGTCAGTTACTGCGATACCTCTCTCTGCTTGCGAAGCGCACAACGAAGCCTCATTAGCGAGTGACTATGAGCAATTGGCGCTCTTACTTTCAAGCAGTAGCTATTTTCAGGCTCATTTTCAGCAAACCGTTCGTGATGCCAACGGCGATATTATTGATCAGTCGACAGGTAAGATTCGGTTAGTACGACCGCATCAATTGCGATGGGATATTATTGAACCTTTCGAGCAAACGCTTATTGTCAATGAGCAGCAGTTTTTTCAATATGATAGTGATATTGATCAGTTAATTATTGAGCCATTATCAGATCAGCTTTCTGCTATGCCAGTGCTCTTGTTATCTGGGAATGCAGAGGCGATTGCAAGTCAGTTTATAGTTTCAAATATAAAAGCAGTTACCGCTCACGCCGCAGATAAAAACCTACCGTCACGACAGTTATTTAATTTAAAGCCGATAGCTAATGATGGGCTCTTTGAAATGCTTTCACTGGAATTTAAAGGTGGAGTGTTGCAAGCTATCTCAATACTTGATGACATGCAGCAAAATAGTCGCTTTGAATTCACTGGCATTGATATTAATACAGTCATAGCAGATAGCTTGTTTGTTTTAGATCCTCCCGCCGACACCGATATTATTCACCGCTAATGACTGATGCTCTCACCAGTGGTTTTAATTTTAATGATTCAACACTGCATTCGCGCAGTAATAAACCGCTGGCTGCCCGTGTTAGGCCGACAAATCTAGAAAGCTATTGTGGTCAGGAGCATATTCTCGGTCCTGATTCTGCCTTGCGTCAAGCCATGCTAAAAGGTGAGCTGCATTCGATGATTTTATGGGGTCCGCCAGGTACCGGTAAGACAACGTTAGCTAAAATACTTGCTATGCAGAGCAATGCTGAATTTGAAACCCTCTCTGCTGTGAGCGCGGGTGTAAAAGATATTCGACAGGTCGTTGAGCTTGCGCGGCAGCGTCAACAGAGCAATATAAGCACCTTGCTTTTTATTGATGAAGTCCATCGTTTTAATAAGTCACAACAAGATGCTTTATTGCCGCATATAGAAGATGGCCTATTTATTTTTATAGGCGCAACTACCGAGAATCCCTCCTTCGAATTGAATAATGCACTGTTATCGCGCGTGCGTGTTTATACATTGCAATCGTTGTCGACTGCAGATTTAATCAAAGTATTAACTCGCGCTATTAATGATGTTGATAATGGACTTGGTGATTCCGGTGTTGATATAGATGCAGCATTGATCGCTAAAATCGCCGATGTGGCCGATGGCGATGCGCGCTCCGCTTTAGGTATGCTTGAGCTTGCGGTTCAGTTTGCTAGCGCAAGAAATCTTAGCAGGGTTGATGACAAGCTATTAGCAGAGGTTCTGCGTGAGCGAGCTTCTCGATTTGATAATAAGGGCGAACACTTTTACGACCAAATATCAGCGCTGCATAAATCGGTAAGAGGGAGTGCGCCAGATGCTGCGCTTTATTGGTTTGCCCGTATGCTTGAAGGCGGTTGTGATCCGCTTTATATTGCGCGTCGCGTTGTGCGTATGGCTAGTGAAGATATTGGTAATGCCGACCCTCGCGCCTTAACAGTGGCGTTAAATGCTTGGGATGTACAGAGTCGTTTAGGAAGCCCTGAAGGCGAGTTAAGTTTGGCGCAAGCGGTTGTCTATTTAGCGGTAGCACCAAAAAGCAATGCTGTTTATAAGGCTTTAGCAAAAGCAAAGCAGATGGCCAGCGAGTATGGTGCCGAGCCTGTTCCTCTGCATCTCCGTAATGCACCTACCGAATTAATGAAATCGTTAGATTACGGTATGGAATATAAATATGCCCATGATTACGATGAATCTTATGTGGTTGGTGAGAATTATTTTCCTGAAGCCATTAAAGATGAAGTGTTGTATCAGCCAACCGAGCAGGGGCTTGAGGCTAAGATAAAAGCTAAGCTTGAGCGCTTTAAAGCCCTAGATGCAGGCAGCGAGCAACCGCGCTATCAACATGAAGACCTCTAACGAATAAGGTTTTTTTATAATTCAACGAACGCAATTTTTGGCGCTCGTAATCGATAAAAGGGTAATCTATAGTGATTCAAGCAACATACGCTACGTTTATGGCTGTTGGTCTTGGTGGCGCTTTAGGCGCTATGCTTAGATATGCTATAAGTCTGTGGGCTGTGCAGCGGTTTGAAGCGTTAATGCCGACAGCGGCATTAATCGGCACGTTGATCGCTAATGCAGTGGGGGCACTTCTCATTGGCGTCTTGTTTGTAGTTATTACCGAGAAGGGTTTAATTGCCGAGAGTTGGCGTCCATTACTCGTGGTTGGTTTTCTAGGTGCTTTAACAACCTTTTCGACCTTTTCTTTAGAAACCGTTGGCTTATTACAGCAAGGTGAATGGCTATCGGCAATGGTATATGTCCTTAGCAGCGTGATAATATGCTTGTTTTTGACATGGGCGGGCATTGAGCTTGCTCGTTGGTACTGATTTAACGAGTTGTTGTTGGGTTAAAACGCATCAGCTTTATCCATAATAGATTTGATTGACACAAGGCTTTAAATTTCATGCTTGATATTAAATATTTACGCAGCCATTTAGATGATGTTGCTGAAGCGCTGACCATTAAAGGTTACCAATTAGATAAGGCGCAATTTGAAGCGCTTGATGCTGAGCGTAAGCACAGTGATATTGAATCGCAGTCGTTATTAGCTAAGCGTAAGCAAGCCTCTAAGAAAATTGGAGAGTTGGTGCAGAGTGGATTATCGGTTGATGATGCCAAAGCGCAAGTGAATGAAACGTTGGCGCTTATTGATAGCAGCCTCTCAACACTTAAGCAGCAAGCCAGTAATGTCGATGAAAAACTCCAGCAGTTTTTATATGACGTTCCTAATATTCCCGACGCTGAAGTACCTGCCGGTAAAGATGAGTCAGATAATGTTGAAGTGCTTCGCTGGGGTACACCGCGTTCATTTGATTTTGATGTGCTTGATCATGTTGCACTCGGTGCAAAAGCTCAAGGCTTAGATTTTGAAGTGGCAGCACAAATGACAGGCACTCGTTTTGCGGTTTTAAAAGGTGGTGTTGCACGTTTACATCGTGCCTTGGCGCAATTTATGCTCGATCAACATACCGATGAGAATAACTATTTGGAAGTGAATGTGCCGTTAATTGTTAATGCGGAAGCGTTAACCGGAACTGGGCAGCTACCTAAGTTTGAAGAGGACCTTTTTAAGCTAACGGTAGATTCTGACTATTACTTAATCCCAACAGCCGAAGTGCCTGTAACGAATCTTGTGCGTGACACGATTGTTGATGTCAAAACACTGCCGCTTAAGTTTGTTGCTCATACATCTTGTTTTCGAAGTGAAGCGGGCAGTCATGGTCGCGATACCCGCGGTTTAATTCGTCAGCATCAGTTTGAAAAAGTTGAGCTAGTGCAGGTGGTTAAAGCCGAAGATTCTGCTCAAGCACTCGAGACATTAACAGGGCATGCTGAGTCTATTCTTCAAAAATTAGATTTACCCTACCGTAAAGTGATTTTATGTGGCGGTGATTTGTCTTTTGGTTCTCGTAAAACCTATGACCTTGAAGTGTGGCTGCCAGCACAAGACTGTTATCGTGAAATTAGTTCATGCAGCAACTTTGGTGATTATCAAGCTCGACGATTAAAAGCGCGCACTCGCAGTGCGGAGTCAGCAAAGCCAGAACTGCTTCATACTTTAAACGGTTCGGGTTTGGCCGTGGGTCGTACCTTGGTTGCCGTACTTGAAAACCATCAAAATCAGGATGGCACTATTAGTATTCCTAAAGCCTTACAGCCTTATATGAACGGTTTACTTAGTATTTAATTTCAGCTTTTTTTTGATGGTCGTGTTCTTTGGATTATTTACCGCTGTGCTTTAAGGTTAAAAAAAGATCTTGCCTGATTATTGGCGGCGGCACCATCGCCTATAGAAAAGCGGTTTTGTTAAATAAAGCCGGTGCGACAATTAATGTTGTAGCGCCGAAAATTGACCCGAAATTAGCAGATTTAGCCGAGCAGTCTGGCGGTGTTCTAACGCGACGTGAATATCATTCCGATGATCTACAGGGTCATATCTTTATTATTGGCGCTACCGATATTGAACCTGTTAATCAACGTGTGGCGCATGATGCTAACGCATTAGGACTGTTGGTAAATATTGTTGACTCTCCCGATCTCTGTAATGTTATTTTCCCCGCATTAATTGATAGAACCCCATTATTAATTTCCGTCTCTAGTTCAGGCGCTGCGCCGGTGCTGGCTCGTGCTATACGCAGCCAGATAGAAAGTAGTGTGGCAGCCAATATCGGTGAGCTTGGTGATTTTATTGCCGAGCGGCGATCGGCCGTTAGAGTAGCATTAGATAATAGCGAGTCCAGAGTGCGAGAGTTCTGGGAGAACATGCTAGACAGTGAAATATCTGAGCGAGTATTAGCAGGACGCAATGATGAAGCCGACAAGTTGTTTAATCAATACCTTAAAGGTGTTTTAGATAAGTCGGATGTCATGAAGGGCGAGGTTTATTTAGTGGGTGCAGGGCCGGGTGATCCTGATCTTTTAACCTTTAAAGCGCTTCGTCTAATGCAGCGTGCGGATGTTGTGCTTTATGATCGACTCGTTGCACCAGCTATTGTCGATATGACCCGTCGAGATGCCGAAAGAATTTATGTGGGTAAGGCAAGAAGTAACCATGCTTTACCGCAAGGTGAAATTAATCAACTACTTATTGATTTAGCAAAGGCGGGCAATAAAGTTGTTCGTCTAAAAGGCGGTGATCCTTTTATCTTTGGCCGCGGTGGCGAAGAAATTACAGCGCTCATTGAAAAAAAGATTCCCTTTCAGGTCGTGCCGGGTATCACAGCAGCCGCTGGTTGTGCAGCGTATGCGGGTATTCCACTGACCCACAGGGAATTATCCCAGAGCGTTCGTTTTGTGACTCGGCATCCAAAGAATGGCC
>DMZE01000285.1 GCA_003492055.1 Cellvibrionales bacterium | reverse complement strand
AGAATTGTCGTACAGCGATTATTGATTGAGTATCCTGAGAATATTTAAAACAAAATCAGTGATCAATGCTGAGAGATAGCGAGGATGAAATAAGATGAAAAAAGGTGAAATAAGATGAAATAAGATGAAACAAGATGAAACAAGATGAAGTAAGTATATGGGGCTAGTACCGCTGCCCTGAGGGATAGCAGTCGGTACTAGTCCATAAACTTGTAACAAGTGAGATAGGTAGAGATTAAGCGCTGGCAACTAATTCGCTGTGCGAATAGTGCAAGCTTTCAACTAACTGATCTTCAAGGTCAAAGCGTGACACTAAGGTTTCGCCTAGCAATGATAATTCACGCGCTAACTGTGGATTGATGACACCGTCAGAAAATGTCGCATCGAAACTATCGTTAAATGCCAAGGCAACTTCAGTAGTTTTACTGACCTGAGGATAGAGGCGACGCGCTACGTCTAGACCTTTACCATCATTGAATTCTTCTGCTTCTTGAATTAAGTGATCGTACACTTCGAAATGACCGGCCGAGATATAGTCAACCATCAGTTCACAAAAGTGACGCAAGCCTGCAGCAGTATCTTTTGCGTAGATAGATGAAGAGTCGTGAACACCGCTAATGGTGCAAAACTCAACGATTAATTCTTGTCGTTGCTGCATCCAGCCATCAAGAATTTTGCTGACGCCGCCCCAGCGTTCTTTGATCGATTTACAATTATCTAACATCTCATGTTTCCTTTTTTAGCCCCATCATCAGTGCGTAACTGATGGCGTTGAATAAACGCATTGTTTAAGTCATATAGCGATAACGATGTTTTGTTAGTCACTTGATTGTCCGGCTCCTGCCGTTTAAAAACACAGCCATCCATATGGCCTACTGGCTTTAATCCATACTACAAAAAAAGAGATTAAAGCTTTCGTGTTCACTTTGAATCAGTCACCACAGGGTGATTGAATTCACATAGCTTTCGTGAAAGTTACTATTGAGCTTAGAAAAGGAATTGAGCTTTCTCAAGAAATCAGTACACCAACAATTAACAATAATTTTAGGAGGTGACTATAAGTAATTGATTTTATTTGAGAAAATGAGTTTTTTGTATAAGGGGTGAGCGCTATATAAATTCCGCTAAATGGGGTGATTGATAGTGAGCGCTAACTAATTTGCAGACTTTAGGGTGATTTTTGATCAGTTATGGGTGTGAACGTTGCGCAGCTGAAGCAACCAAGCGACAGCAAGGCAGATAAATGTAATAACCGTCCATCCTGGAATGCTGAGACCAAGAAATCGCCAAGCGACTTCTGCACAGTTACCGTCACCGCGAAGTAATATGCTAAGAGCATCGGCTAAAGGAAAGGTTTGAAAAATAAAATCAATACTGGGTCCGCAGGCGGGTGCTTGATCGGCAGGCAAGCTTTGTAAATAAAGCTGTCTTGAAGCGAAGCCGGCGCCGGCTATAGCCATTAACGAACCTATAGTGGTATAGATTTTTGTACCGACTCTGGCAGGGTTATGCAGTAGGGCCAGCAATCCAAGGCACCCTGAAATGAATAAGAAGAAGCGTTGAGTAATACATAATGGGCAGGGCTCTAAGCCCTCGATGTATTCGAGATAGTAGCCAAACCCTAAGAGACAGATAACGCCAATAAAAATACCCAGACGAAAATGTTGCGGGGTTAAGGGTAATTTAAAATTTAACATTGTTTTCTCCTAAGTGATCAGTCTTCAGGCTGATTCACGTATGACATCAACTATTATTAAAATAGACGTTAGTATTTATATGAACTGTTTTATGACAACAAGGTTTAAGTATATTGTATAAAAGACAAAAAAGTATGACTAATGGGGTAACAGGAGTAATTCAATAGTGAGTAGAGGTTTAAGTCAGTATAAGCAGTGGGTTTTCGTTGTACTATTGGTTGTGCTAGTCAGTCCATTGGGAGTGTTGGCCGATGATGACAGTTCGATGTTAACGAAGTCAATCTATGTGGCTATTGAGCCAGCCTTGGTAACCAACTATGGCGGCCCTGGCCGATTGCGGTACATGAGCGTGGACGTGTCGCTAAGGGTGAGTGGTGTTGAGGGAGAGCAGCAGGTGAAGCATCATATGCCTTATATAAAAGATGCGATCTTAAATTTGTTTGCGACTCAAACAAATGAGACGCTGGATACCGCTGACGGGAAAGAAGCCTTGCGTAAAGAAACTTTTGAAGCCGTAAAGTCTATTCTGCTTAAAGAGCAAAAGGATAGCCTGCTGGAGGATATTCTATTTACCAGTTTTGTCGTTTATCGCTAGTGAGTAAAATAAAATAGACTGCGAATTTAATAATTCGCAGTCTAGACAATTAAAAAACCTTCGCCGTCAAAAACTACTGCTCAAAATAATGAGCAAGAAACTCATCAAAGTGAATACTGTCTTGCTGTTCTATCTCTTTTTGGCTAGTCACTGATTGCTCTGCAATCGTCAATAAATTTTGTTGCTGTTGTGCTTCAACATCATGCGATTTATGTTGCACAGCATGACTCTGCGACATGCGTAAGCTAAAGTCGATATGTGATTCATTGTTTTCTTTCATAGAAGCCAGAACTTTAGCTGCAGGTGTTAAAGATGCGTCTGCCACTTTTTCTCGTTGAACGGCAATACTCTGTGAATAGCGATTTGTTTGGTGAGCTGCATCAAGCTGCGCACTAATTTTCTCAATACTATTAAGGATGTTGTTGGCACAATCACGCATGGGAACTTCATTTTTACCGCAAAAAACATGCACATTAGGGTCACGACCATGATGAACAATACGTGCTTGATTTTGACTGATTAAGTGAAACTCTTCTTGGTCACACTGCGGACTATCATCAAGCAAACAATACAATAAAAACGCATCTAAAAATTCAATTGTTTCAGCATCAATACCTGTGGCAAGAAAGGGGTTAATATCTAAGCAGCGCACTTCAATATATTCTATGCCACGTTCTTTTAACGCTTTTAATGGTGTTTCACCACTTTGCGCAACGCGTTTAGGTCGTATGGCAGAATAGAATTCATTTTCGATTTGCAGTAAAGATGATGAGAGCTGCTGGTAGCCGGTTTCGTTTTTAACACCAATATCTTCATAGTTAGCATAGGGTGTCTGTAGAGCGCAGCTCAGCGTGTCAATATAATTATCGAGCGTGTTGTAGCAAACAAATAACGACTGCTGTGCCGAGCTTTGGTAACCTAAATCACCCATGCGTAATGAAGTAGCCATTGGCTGGTAAAGATCATGCTCATTGAGTGAGTCTAAAGTGTTTTCTCGATCTTGAACAAATGATTTATCCACGCAGGGGGCGGCACCGAATAAATAAATAAGAAGCCAATAATTACGACGAAAATTCCGAATTAAATCAAAATATCGTTCATCAATATAGTGTTGAAGGTGACTATGCTGTGTTGTGCCTTGGCATTTAGCTTGTTGGAACGTACGTTGCCAAAAAGCTTCAGGTAAAGAAAAATTATAATGGATGCCCGCAACAGTTTGCATCGCTCTTCCGTAACGTAGGCCGAGACCATTGCGATAAACGGTTTTCATAGTAGCGATATTGGAGCTGCCATATTGGGCAAGGGGAATGTCATTGTCGGCCGGAAGTAGGCACGGCATGCTAGCCCCCCAAATAATTTCATCACCAAGTTGCTGATAAGCAAGCGCATGGATATCATTTAAATAGTCGAGTGTTTCGTCGACTGATTCAAACACTGGGGTAATAAACTCTAAAAGCGATTCACTAAAATCAGTGGTTAGCCAGGTGTTGGTTAACGCTGACCCTAAGGCAGATGGATGAGGCGTCAGTGATAGATGTCCTTGTTGATTGGTGCGCAGGCCTTCTTTCTCAATGCCGCGCTGAATGCGACGTAAAAGTGGGCGAGTGTCATCTTGTGAAATCAGCGCGAGATTGGCGTCGAAAGCATTATCAAAACGGGCATTTGGATTGAGGGTATCTGACACTGAATTAGATCTCTATTAGGGCTAAATATTTTCGATATCGGTATTAAGTAGTACTAGCATGCATATTAGCAGATGCAATGAGAAAACCGATGAAAATCTTCGGACGATTACTGACGATGAACTTTATGAGTTGTCACAGATACAGGTAAAAAGAGTAAATGAGAAAAAGGGGAGGCTAGTGTCATGAATGAAGATATTGATAAGATCATTAGATTTTGGTTCGGCAGTGAGAAAATTGATGTTATAGAGACGCGGGATGATTTTTGGTTTGGTACTGATCATGGGGTAGATCAGGAGATTAAGCGTCAGTTTTCGGCTTTAGTGACTAGCGCTTATCAGCAGGATTTAGCTAATTGGGCTGAGACAGCGAAAGGTAGCTTGGCGCTTCTGGTGTTGCTCGATCAGTTTACCCGCAATATATATAGGGGCACTGACAGGGCCTATGCTTATGATGAGAAGGCGAAAGCGATTTGCCTGCAAGGGATAGATCGCGGGTTCGACTTGCAGCTAACAAGTAGCGAGAGAGTTTTTTATTATTTACCTCTAGAGCACTCTGAGTTAATGTCAGACCAGAAACAATGTGTACAGTTATTTGAGCGCTTGGCGCATAATGTGGATAAGAAGCATGAGGGAAAATATCAGCAGAGGTTTAATGCTTATGTTGAATATGCGGTTTTACACTATAAAATAATTGATGACTTCGGCCGGTTTCCGCATCGCAATGATTTACTGGGTCGTGAATCGACACCGGCAGAGCTGAAATATTTAATCGAAGGCGGCGCAACCTTTGGGCAAGTAATTAATAAATAAGAATTGTTAATAAGAGTAATTAAAAGGTTAAACATGATTGAGTTGAATTTTATTAAAGGTAAAAGTCAAAAAATTCACGAATGGCTTTGGGATACTGACTTAGTAAAAGCGGTTTTATGGCAGCGCGTGATGATAAAGTCATTACAAATTCTGTATGCGGTGATACGCGATTTGCGCGATGGTCAGTTAAGCCTAAGAGCAATGAGTTTAGTTTATACAACAGTCATTGCAATTGTTCCTTTTCTAGCTCTGAGCTTTTCTGTCTTAAAAGGATTCGGCTTACATAATGAGGTGGAGCCAGCACTGCTCGAAGGATTAATTTCTTTGGGTGATAAACGATTTGATATCGTCAGTAATGTCATGGGTTTTATCGATAATATAAAAGTCGGTGTGCTCGGTGCGGTTGGTTTTGCATTATTAATTTATAGCGTTATATCGATGATGCATAAAATCGAAAAATCGTTTAATTACACTTGGCAAATTAAACGTGATAGAAATATGTCACAACGTTTTCGCGATTATTTAAGTGTTATTTTTGTTGCGCCATTAATGATTTTTTTATCGGCAGCCATTACTACCTCAGCCAATACAGGGGTTGTGGTTAGCTATATTGAATCATTGCCAGCAGGCTCGGATTTCGTGAGTTTTATTAGTACATTAATTCCTTATTTAATTATGTCTTGGGGTTTTGCTTTTATTTATATGTTTTTGCCAAACACTCGTGTGAGGCTGTTACCCGCTTTCGTTGGCGGTTTAGTCACCGCTGTTATTTGGAAATTAATGGGCTGGGGGATTTCAACATTCGTCGCTAATTCAGCCAGTAGCATTGCTATTTATTCTGCCTTTGCATCAATCATTATTTTAATGGTATGGATGTATATGGGGTGGTTAGTATTATTGGTTGGCGCTAGCGTCTCTTTTTATTATCAAAATCCACAATATATTCTTATTCGTCGAGATAACGTTTATCTTAATGGTGAGGACTCTGAAAGTTTGGCGTTGAGTTTGTTGTATCTTATTGGACTTCATTATCAGAAAAATCTACCCGCATGGGAGGCTGACGCCATAGCAAAACAGTTAGGCGTTGCGCCTCATCTGGTTGATGATATGTTAGATTTTCTTGAGGTACTTAATTATATTGTTCGAACGGGTGAGTCATCGACGAAAATTTACCCTGCGCAACCTGTCGATAAAATAATAGTCAGTAAGGTACTCAGGCAATTAAGAGAGCAAGGTGTGAATAGGGTTGGCTTGCATAAAGCAGATAGTGAGATTAAAGGTGAGCAAGCCGTTGTGCATTTGTTGAGTGACCTTCGAAATATAATTGATGAGCGGTTTGGCAAAAAAACATTAAAAGATATTATCGATGCAAACCATTAATGGTTTTCAGCCGGTTATAAATCCGGGTGCAACTATTTTGATTTTAGGGAGTATGCCCGGTAAACGATCGCTGCAAGAAGACCAATATTATGCACACCCAAGAAATTCATTTTGGCGAATTTTCTATACCTTGTTTGATGTTGGCGACAGTTTAATCGCTGATGATAATTCTTATCAAAAAAAATTAGCATTTTTAAAAGAAGCAAATGTTGCATTGTGGGATGTTTTGCAAAGCTGTACGCGGGAGAGCAGCTTGGATTCTGATATTGTTGAATCATCGATCATAAAAAATGATTTCTCGACATTTTTTATAAATCATAAATCTATTCAGCATATCTATTTTAATGGCGCCAAGGCAGAAGTGTTATATAAGCGGTATGTAATTCCTGCGTTAGACGGTCAGGGGCGAAGCCTGCCAATGACGAGATTACCTTCAACCAGCCCAGCTTATGCAGCAATGAGCTTTGAGGAGAAGCTTAAGCGGTGGCAGATTATTCGCTATTAAGGGGGAATATATTCTCCTCAATTGCTAATCGCCGATTTTATTCATTAATGACTGAAGTTGAATTAAGCTAATCGGCTTAGAAAGATAGTCATCCATACCTGCATCAACACTTTCTTGCTTATTTTTTTCGTCATCATGCGCCGTAAGCGCAACAATAGTGATAGGTGTTCGCTTTGGCGTTCGCGATTGCTCAAAGGCTCTTATCTTTCTTGTCGCTGAAAACCCTGATTCGTCAGGTAGTTCACAGTCCATTAGGATAATATCATAATCATTTGTCGTCGCTTTTTTAAGCGCTTCTTGACTGGTCGATGCATGGTCATAATTAATCTGAAGGCGATCAAGCATGCTAGAAATTATTTTTGCACTGACGGGATTGTCTTCAACAAATAATAATTTTTTATTAATTTTTTTAGAATGATCTTCAGTGGGCTTAAATGCTTGCAAAGATTTCAAAAAATAAAACTCTTCAAGCAGTACCAGTCTCAATGTGTGAGCCAGTACGGGTTTGTCTAACACTTGCTTGATGCCAGAGTTTTTAGTGTCGATGGGACTAATGCCTGAGGCGGTATTAGACATGATGATAATAGACAAACTGTCAGGGACTTCAGTATCTGCACGCAGGCGTTGTGACACCTCTATGCCATTGATATTAGGCATAACATAATCAATGAGTGCAAGATCTATCGCTTGGCCAATATTGTTTTGATGGTGGATAATTGCCAGGGCATCAATAAAGTTATGCGCTTTAAAGGTCAATACATCCCACCGTTGAAGGTAAGATTCAATCACATTACATGAGGTTTCACTATCATCAATAATAATAATGCGTCGGTTTTTTAGCATTTCTAAATCAAGATGATGGCGAGATTGGTTTTCGGTGGGTGCGGCTAATATTGTAGTCGTTATTAGTAGTGTTTTGTTGGCTTCTACAATCGATAGTGTGCCACCTAATTTTTCTGCAATTAATTTTGCGGTTGTCAATTTCGAGTTAATTTTTTTGGTAATGGCTGATGGACTATCATCTACAGTAATTGAAAATACAATAGTAAATGACTTTTTACTGAATTCAGATACGTTGATTCTAACTTCATTAAAGTTAGTCTCGGCTAAATAGAATTCGAGCATGTGCATAAAGAGTTGACGAATTTGCTCATGATTTCCTTTCCAGTACTCTGGCGTGCGCTCTGCAATATCAACAATGACTTCTTTATTGAGTTCGTTAGCTCTGTAGCCATAATATTGAGCGCATTCGCTGATGAGTATACTCAGCGTGAAAGGTTCTTGATTCTGTAATGGCGCAGCGTTTTCATTTTTATAAGAAAAAATATGATTTATTTTTTCTAGCCCTTTTCTTCCTGATTGCTGTATATCAAGAATGTGTTTGCGCTGCTCTTGGTCTAACGGTGAGGCAATAATCAGTTCGGATAAACCTATAATGTCAGACAGTGATGCGCGCAAGTCATGACGGTTTTTACCGAGTAGGGGGG
>DMZE01000290.1 GCA_003492055.1 Cellvibrionales bacterium | reverse complement strand
TTAAGAGTTTGAGTGTAAAAAAAGAAAATGTCCAGCCTATTATTTTAATCCACCAGTAGCTATTGTACTTTATAGTATAAGAAGTATTTATTAATATATTGCGTATTGCATAGCTCTATCTATTGCAGCTGTATTGAATAAATAAAATGTTCACTCAATTCGTTTATCTAAGACCATTGAGACTTCTATTTGTTCACTGTCTCACGCTAGCGATAAGCTAAGAAGAAGGGATTTGTTGAAAGTAAATTAAGCATGCTAGATGGTCGGCTTAAGCAGAGTTTAAAGGTGGGTTTGTCGAAGTCACAAATTACCAGCATAAAACGGCTTATGAATGATGCGGATGCCGCCTTAATCTGCGACAATTTAGGGCTGAAATACATGCCATTCAATATTTGGTGAATGGGGCATAATGAGAATGATAAATAATCGCCCCATGTATAGTGAATAACCAGCAAGCGAAATGAGATTACGCGGCCTATGACCGACACACCAACAGATTTGCCTGATTCCGCCGATGATTTCGGCATTGAGCAACAATCCATAAAAGAATATGCCGAAAAGGCTTATCTTGATTACTCCATGTATGTCGTCTCGAATCGTGCCTTGCCGCATATTGGTGATGGCCTGAAGCCTGTACAGCGTCGTATTGTCTATGCGATGTCAGAACTGGGGCTCAAGGCATCGGCTAAATACAAAAAATCGGCGCGAACCGTTGGCGATGTTATTGGTAAGTTTCACCCACATGGTGATAGCTCCGTGTATGAAGCTATGGTGTTGATGGCCCAGCCGTTTAGTTATCGCTATCCGTTAATTGATGGCCAGGGTAACTGGGGCTCGGCAGATGATCCTAAATCTTTCGCCGCCATGCGTTATACCGAATCGAAACTAACGCCCTATGCCGATGTACTAATGACTGAGGCCTCGCAGGGTACGGTTGATTGGCAGCCGAATTTTGATGGCACCTTGTTTGAGCCAGTATTACTGCCGGCGAGAGCACCCAATATATTGCTCAATGGCACCACCGGTATTGCGGTGGGTATGGCGACGGATATACCGCCACATAATCTCACCGAAGTTGTTTCTGCTTGTATTCATATGCTAGAAAAACCAAAGGCTACAGTCAGTGACTTGTTTGCTTTTGTTAAAGGACCAGATTTCCCTACTGACGCTGAAATTGTGACGCCGTCTGAAGCGATTCAGGAAATGTATGAGCTCGGTAAGGGCAGCTTGAAGATGCGCGCCATCTACGATACTGAGCAGGGTGATATTATTGTTACCGCGCTACCACACCAAGTATCTGGTGCTAAAGTGTTAGAGCAAATAGCGGCGCAGATGCAGGCTAAAAAATTACCGATGGTTGTTGATTTGCGTGATGAATCTGATCATGAAAATCCCACGCGTCTGGTTATTGTGCCTAAATCCAATCGAGTCGATGTTGATACGTTAATGTCACATTTGTTTGCCTCTACCGATCTTGAGCGCAACTATCGTGTCAATATGAATATGATTGGCACGGATGGGCGGCCACAAGTTAAGAATTTAGCCGGTATTATTAAAGAGTGGTTGTCTTATCGAAAGGCCACCATTGGCAAACGCCTGAATTACCGTTTAGAAAAAATCCTTAATCGCTTACATTTATTAGATGGTTTGTTAATTGCTTTTCTTAATTTGGACGAAGTAATACATCTTATTCGTACTGAAGATCAGCCGAAAAAAGTATTGATGAAAAAGTACGAATTGAGCGAAGCTCAAGCGGACTATATTCTTGATACGCGTTTACGTCAGTTAGCTCGGCTTGAAGAAATGAAAATTAAAGGCGAGCAAGAAGAACTCGCTCGCGAGCGTGATGATATTGAAAAAACGTTAGGCTCAGATGCCCGCATGAAAACGTTAATGAAAAAAGAACTGTTAGCTGTTATTGAAGAGTATGGCGATGATCGTCGATCTCCTATTGTTGATCGCGAAGCATCAATCGCTTATACAGAAGATGACATTACAACAGTCGATCCAATTACGGTTGTATTATCGGCTAAAGGTTGGATACGTGCCGCTAAGGGCCATGATATTGACCCTGAGTCATTAAGTTATAAGTCGGGCGATAATTATAAATTGTCGGCTAAAGGAAAAAGTAATCAGTCGGCCGTGTTGTTAGATTCTACCGGCCGAAGTTATTCTGTGCCGTCAAGAACCTTGCCATCAGCGCGAGGTCAGGGTGAGCCGTTAACGGGTAGCATTAGTCCGCCATCGGGTGCGACTTTTGAAGGTCTGATGATGGGCGCAGGCGATGATCTTTATTTATTAGCGACAGATGCAGGTTATGGATTTGTTGCACGTTTAAGTGATATGCACGCGAATAAAAAAGCGGGTAAAAATTTAATTAGTATTCCAAAAGGCGGCCAAGTAATGGCGCCCGCTAAGGTCGATGATGTTAAGGATGGATTACTAATATCGGTGAGTAATGATGGCCGTATGCTTATTTTCCCTATTAGTGACTTACCTGTAATGGCTCGCGGTAAGGGAAATAAAATTATGAATATCCCTAGTGCTAAATTAGCTTCACGCGAAGAGTTTATGTTATCCGCGGTGGTAATGAAAAAAACCGATGCATTAATCATTCATGCCGGTAAGCGTCATTTAAAAATGAAATTCTCCGATTTAGAGCATTACTTTGGTGAGCGTGCGCGTCGTGGTAATAAATTACCACGTGGATTCCAAAAAGTGGATGCTGTTGTTGTTGAAGTAAAAGCATAACGTTTTTTGCAATCAACATTAAAAAGAAATTCAATAATTAATAAATGCGGCAAGTGATTTTGCCAGCAGCGGAAAAAACAGGTTGATGATGTGAGTGATGTAACACTAATAAAGATTGCTGGTCCTGACCAGCCTGGTATTACCTTATCAGTCACCACCTTATTGGCTGAACATGCTATACATGTTTTGGATATTGGGCAGGCGGTTATTCATAATAACTTAGCGCTTGGCTTGCTGGTTGAGATACCTCATCAGGTGGATCAGAATATTCTTTTTGGTCGTGTCAGTGAGCAGCTAGAAGCGCTGGGTATGTCGATTGAGTTAAGTTCAGTAGATGCTAATGCCTATGATGCTTGGACGAAAGAGCAGGGTAAACCTCGTCATATTGTTACCTTGTTAGTGCGTAAAGTGAAAGCTGAGCATATTAGTGCAGTCACCGCATTGGTTACACAGTACGGTTTGAATATTGATAAAATTACTCGCCTATCTGGGCGTGTGCCGTTAGAAAAAGAAACCGAGCAATCAAAAGCCTGCGTTGAGTTTTCGTTACGCGGTGACTTAGATGATGCACAAATCGTACGTCGATCATTACTAGAGTTAGCCACAACACTGAATATTGATATTGCTTATCAAGAAGATGATATGTTTCGCCGTAATCGTCGTTTAGTTGTCTTTGATATGGATTCAACTTTAATTGAAGCAGAAGTGATTGATGAGTTAGCGAAAGTGGCAGGTGTTGGTGATCAAGTGTCAGCGATTACTGAATCGGCCATGCGGGGCGAAATTGATTTTAATGAAAGCTTTGAGCGCCGAGTCGCTTTATTAAAAGGCTTAGATGAGACTGCTTTAGCATTAGTTGCTGGACAGTTAAAAATGACTGAAGGCGCAGAAACGTTAATGGTGACATTAAAACGTTTAGGCTATAAAACGGCAATTTTATCGGGCGGCTTTAAGTACTTTGGTAATAAGTTGCGTGACAAGCTAGGCTTTGATTATGTCTATGCTAACGAATTAGATATTGAAGAAGGTGTGGTTACCGGTAAGGTGACAGGTCAAATTGTTGATGGTAATCGTAAAGCTGAACTGCTTAAAGATATTGCACGCCGTGAAAATATTGCACTTGAACAGGTTATTGCGGTTGGTGATGGCGCTAACGATTTACCTATGTTGAGTATTGCCGGTTTAGGTATTGCGTTTCGTGCCAAGCCTTTAGTAAAAGCCTCAGCACGACAATCTATTTCAAATTTAGGCTTAGACAGTATTTTATATTTACTGGGCATAACCGATAGAGAGCGTTTGGCGGCTAAAGATTGATTTGGATTATTGATGATAATCACAAGCATTAACATGCCAGTTTAGCCAATATCAGAAAAGTCATAGTTCATATTTTCTTGTGGTGCTTGTAGATAATTTCCTTGAACATAGCCTATGCCGGTTTGCCATAATTGGGCTAAGTCACCCGCGCTATTAACGCCATCGGCAATACAGGTGGCGTTATTTTCATTAGCAAATTTAATCATGTTTTTAATTAATTCTGGCTCGGCTTCTTCGCCGGTCATTTTTTCTGTTAAATGCGCGGAAAGTTTTAGCGTGTCTGGTAATAATTTTTTGATTAAATCAATATAATCTGTATTAGCATTCGTTATGCAGACTGGATGCCCCGCCTCTTTAAATTGTTTGATTAACGATAATGCGTTGTTTTCATAGTCAGTGGCATCGGATGCGGTTATAGAAAAACTTAATGACGCGTTTTCTATGTTGCTGCTATCTAGGCGTGCGGCTAACCAAGCATAAAAGCTATCATCCATAATGGCACTGGCAGTCAGTGGAATGTTGAGTTGAATATTCTCATTGTCTGATGCAGTTAAGGTGCTGATAGTTTCACTGATCATCCAGCGATCTAATTCAGCATTGGTTTTTTCAATACCTAAACTGGCGATTAAGGTATCGGCAATGTCATCCGAACCCGCATCATTTTCTATATATAAGAGGGCATCATAAGCATGTTGACTTTGATTTTGTAGAGCAATAATCGGCTGGTATTTTATGCGCAAGCGGTTGAGCTCAAGAGCAG
>DMZE01000171.1 GCA_003492055.1 Cellvibrionales bacterium | reverse complement strand
AAAAAGCGGGACAGCTCGGAGAAGAATATCAACTCTCATTCGAAAAATTTCCCTATTCAGGATTATCTAAAACTTATAATACCAATCAGCAAACACCCGATTCCGCGGGCACCATGACTGCCATGATGACTGGCTCAAAAACTAAAGCCGGTGTAATCAGTGTCAACACTCTAGCTTCTCGCGCCGATCCAGAAAGCTGCAATGGCTATCACTTAAAAACCTTATTAGAAACTGCCGAAGATCAAGGATGGGCTAGCGGCATTGTTACCACGACATCAATCACACACGCCACGCCCGCGGCAACTTATGCACATAGTCCAGAACGAAACTGGGAATCCGATAAAGATCTTTCCACTCAAGCGAAGAAAAAGGGCTGTCGCGATATTGCTAGCCAGCTAATTGAATTTGATTACGGCAACGGCATTGAAGTGATATTAGGTGGCGGTCGAAAACATTTTTTACCTGAAAGTGAAAAAGGTGAGCGTCAAGACGACCGTCATTTAATTCAAGAATGGTTAGCTAAAAATAAGCAATCGTCTTATGTTTCTTCTGCAGATGAACTTCTTAATTTTGATATAAAAAAGACAAAATACTTACTGGGCTTATTTTCAAAGTCACATTTAAATTATGAAGCTGACCGTGTGGCCAATAATATAGATGAACCTTCATTAACCACTATGGTTGAAACCGCCCTTCAACTACTACAAAAACATAAACGCTTTTTATTAATTGTTGAATCTGGCCGTATCGATCACGCTCATCATGCCGGCAATGCCTATCGCGCACTTGAAGAAACCATTGAATTTGATAAAGCAATTGCGCGCGCTAACGAGCTGATTGATACCAACAAAACATTAATGGTGGTAACCGCAGATCACTCTCACACAATGACAATCGCTGGCTACCCTACTCGCGGCAATCCAATTTTGGGGTTTGTTAAGGGTAACGATAATACAGGCAAGTCTAAAGACAATCTGAGCTTAGCCGCAGATAACCAACCCTATACAACCCTAAGCTATGCGAATGGCGCGGGACACGATAATCCAGAAGATGACGGCCAACATACACCGCTCAGCTATCGCACCTCGCCCCCAAAAGTAGGCCGGCATAGCACCGCCAATGATAATCCCCAAGCACCTAACTATCGTCAAGAAGCGAATGTCCCTTTTCAATCAGAAACCCATGCCGGTGATGATGTTGCCGTATATGCTCAAGGCCCATGGGCGCATTTATTAACCGGCGTTATGGAGCAGAATTATATTTATCATGTAATGAAACATGCGGGTGAGCTTTAATGATTTCGGTAAAAGATAAATGGGCTTTTATTACTGGTGCCAGTCGCGGCTTAGGCTATCTTTCTGCACTAGCGATGGCACAACAGGGATGTAATCTTATACTGCACAGTCGTAATGTTGCGCACTGCAATAAGGTTAAATCAGAAGCCGAAGCCTTAGGTGTTGAAGTTATATGTGTATCTGCAGAGCTGGCTAATCATAGCGAAGTGATAACTATGTTAGATACTATTGACGCTACAGAAAAGCCGATTGATATCGTTTTAAATAATGCAGGCATTCAAGTACCGTATCAAGCCGATTGCTGGGCCAGTCCGGTTGAAGATTTTGGATTAAGTTATTCCGTTAATCTAATCGCGATTACCACTATTTGCTATCGCTTAATTCCAAAAATGCTAGCGCGCGGTTTTGGTCGAGTAGTGAATACCACAAGTGGCATTCAGGATGATCCTCAGCAAGCCGCCTACTCTGCGAGTAAAGCAGCGCTAGATAAATTCACAGCCGACCTTGCAACGAAACTTGTTGGGACTAATGTTATTTTAAGCCTAACGGATCCGGGCTGGTGCAGAACCGATTTAGGTGGGCCTCATGCAGACAACTCAGCAGAGAGTGCATTACCGGGTGTAGTTGTGGGTGTATTTATAGATTCAACGTTAAGCAACTCTGATAGCGTTAATCACTGCCGATACTTTAGCGCTCAAGAATTTTCTGGCTTAACGCTTGAGCAAGCGGTAGAGAAAATATAACTTCTTTTTTTTAATTTCTAATCAAAAAAACGACTTTCTACAATTATAGAAAGCCGTTTTTTTATAAAGTTAATGGCATTAACTTAAAATGAAAAAGTGACACCAAGACCTAAAACATCAATATCGGTTTCATCTAACTCATGCATTTGGTACTCAAACTTTAGATTTACCGCTTCGCTTAATGAAACATAAGCGCCGATGCCATAAAATATATCTGTGCCATCTTCGCTTTCGGAACCTGAACCGATTTCAGGAACATTAGAATACGTTAAATCCGCATCCCAAGAATCTAAACCCAACTCAGCATAAACTCCAGCATTTTCTGAAATAGGCATACTGCCAATCACTGATAACTGAATAGCATCAGCTCCTATTTTAGCTGAGGAACCTCCACCCGAAACATTTATTTCACCAAAATCTTGAAAACCCAATTCAATAGAAAGGTTTTCATTTACACGATAACCGGCAGCAATAGCAAATGAAGTATCTGTATCATCAATACCCTCCACTCCTAAATCAATGTCCGCTCTTGTAAGATCAAGTGAACCATAAAAAGCGCCTTCAGCAAATACAGAAGAACTCATTAAAGTTGCAGCTGATGAAAGTAATATAATAGATAATTTTTTCATTTTTTTCTCCATATAAATAAATATCAAGCTCCATATAAATTCGAGCAAGAAAATATTAACTCCGCCAAAATCAAATCTCAACAGGTCTAATTAACATTTTTTAAATGGAACCTAATACACTTTAGAAATAAGTTAGGTTAATTTGTAATTTCTATATTTTTAAAAATCAACACCCCTTTTCTCTCTTCGCACTCACTAACACTTATAAACGTTTTATGACTATCAAAACAATAGAAAAGATAAACCATAATTAATATTGTGATGCCGCTATGACAGGTGAATCTAAGCCTTTGATTGAGCGAGCGGGTTAGTTAGTTA
>DMZE01000133.1 GCA_003492055.1 Cellvibrionales bacterium | reverse complement strand
GTAACTTATTCGGTAACTTATTCGATCACTTAAACGCTTATTTAAACGCGTATTTATACAGTTACTGGATCAACTTTTTCTGGCGAAATGCCATATTTCTTAATCGCTTCGGCAACCACATCGGCTTTAATTGTGCCTTCTTCAACGAGTGAACCCAATGCAGCAATAACTACAAAGTAACGGTTCACTTCAAAGAAGTGACGCAATTTAGCACGTGTATCACTGCGACCATAACCATCGGTACCTAGCACTTTAAAGTTGCCAGGAATGTAAGGTCGTAATTGATCCGAATACAATTTCATGTAATCCGTTGCGGCAATAAATGGACCTTGAGCTTCTTGTAATTGCTCAGTGATATAAGGTACGCGAGGTGTTTCGTTAGGATGTAACATATTCCAACGTTCACACGCTAAACCATCACGACGCAATTCATTTGAACTGGTAATACTCCAAACGTCTGCGGCAACATCCCAATCATCTTTCAATAATTCAACGGCTGCTTCAACTTCACGTAAAATAGTACCCGAGCCCATTAACTGAACGCGCTTAGTGCTTTTTAGCGGGCTCTTAAATAATGGGTAAATACCTTTAATGATGCCCTCTTCAACGCCAACTGGCATTGCAGGGTGAGTGTAGTTTTCATTCATCGCAGTAATGTAATAAAACTTATTCTCTTGCAACTCATACATGCGCTTTAAGCCGTCTTGAACAATAACAGCCAATTCGTAAGCATAAGTCGGATCATAAGAAACACAGTTTGGAATAGTCGATGCCATTAAATGACTGTGACCATCTTGGTGTTGTAGACCTTCACCATTCAACGTAGTTCGGCCAGCGGTTGCACCAATTAAAAAGCCGCGCGCCTGACTATCACCCGCTGCCCACGCTAAATCACCAATGCGCTGAAAACCAAACATTGAATAGAAAATATAAAACGGCACTAACGGTACATTGTTGGTGCTGTAAGAAGTTGCCGCAGCCAACCAAGCTGACATGGCACCACTTTCGTTAATGCCTTCTTCGAGAATCTGACCTTTTTCATCTTCTTTGTAATACATAATTCCACCGGAATCATGCGGGGTATAGAGCTGCCCCTGCGAAGAGTAAATACCTAACTGTCTAAACATACCTTCCATACCAAAGGTACGCGCTTCATCAGGAACGATAGGAACAACACGTTCACCAATCTCTTTATCTTTTACTAAGGTTGATAACACACGTACAAATGACATGGTGCTAGAAATTTCACGCTTACCTGAACCTTTTAATTGCGCAGAAAAATCTTCTAATGCCGGTGTTTTTAAGGCTTCAAATTCTGCACGACGACGAGGAATATAACCGCCAAGCTTGTCACGTCGACTACGCATATAAACCATTTCTGGGCTATCAGGTGACGGACGATAATAAGGAACAGTTTCTAATTCTTTATCCGATAACGGAATGTTAAATCGATTACGGAATTGCTTAAGACTTGCAGTATCCAGCTTTTTCAGTGAATGCGTTTCATTATTCGCTTCGCCCGCTTCGCCTGTACCATAACCTTTAACAGTTTGCGCCAAAATAACTGTTGGCTGGCCTGAATGTTCTACTGCTTCGGCATAGGCCGCATACACTTTATACGGGTCATGACCACCACGGTTAAGATTCATGATATCGTCATCAGATAAATCTTTAACTAGCTCAAGTAGCTCTGGGTATTTGCCAAAGAAATGGGCACGCGTATATGCGCCACCATTAAATTTATAATTCTGTAATTCACCATCACGTACTTCATTCATACGCTGCTGAAGTAAACCCGTTGTATCACGCTCTAATAGCGCATCCCAACGGCGACCCCATAATACTTTTATAACGTTCCAGCCTGCACCGCGGAAAACGCCTTCTAGCTCTTGAACAATTTTGCCATTACCGCGAACAGGACCATCAAGACGCTGAAGGTTACAGTTGATAACAAAAATTAAGTTATCCAGTTTTTCTCGACCGGCCATTGAGATTGAACCCAATGATTCTGGCTCATCACACTCGCCATCACCTAAGAAACACCAGACTTTACGATCATCACGAACAGCCATTTCACGCTTATCGAGATACTTCATTACGTGAGCTTGATAAATCGCTTGAATCGGACCTAAGCCCATGGAGACAGTTGGGAACTGCCAGTAGTCAGGCATTAGCCAAGGATGCGGGTAAGATGACAAACCGTTGCCGTCAACTTCACGACGGAAGTTATCGAGCTGCTCTTCAGAAAGTCGACCTTCAAGATAAGAGCGCGCGTAAATACCAGGAGCCAAATGGCCTTGGTAATAAATTAAATCGCCTTCTTTGTCGTCTGTAGGTCCACGGAAAAAATAGTTATAGCCAACATCATAGAGCGTTGCCGCCGATGAGAAGCTAGAGATATGGCCGCCTAAGCCTTCGTCGTTGTCATTCGCACGCATTACCATGGCGAGTGCGTTCCAACGAGTAATAGAGCGAATACGTCGCTCCATAAATAAATCGCCGGGCATATGCTTTTCATTAACAGGCGATATGGTATTACGGTAAGGCGTAGTAATGGCCGGTGGCATCTTGATTTCGGCTTCAACGGCGCGATCAACCAATTGCTGTAATAGATAGGCGGCGCGACCGCGGCCTGTTTGGTGAATCACTGACTCAAGTGAATCCAACCATTCTTGCGTTTCCAGCGGATCTTTATCCTGATCGTGCATAACGTGTAACACCTTTGTTCAATAGCATTGCGACAAAAAGAAAGCGCTTGTAGCGCGATTAAGTGCAGTTTAGTGCAACTTAAAGCATCTCACCAGATCAATTAATACAACTGTATTAAATATTCAAAGCGCAGTTTTGATAAGAACTTATAAGCCTAAGCGCTCAGAAAAAGCCGCTTAATGCTTATAAAATCCATAAAAAGAAGGGAAAAGAACAGAAATATGAAGAAGGTCATCAAAAAACAAGCAACGCCAATAAAAGCATAGGCTACCGATAGTAAATAATTTGCTGCTTATTTTTGGCGTCAAAGGCCTGAATCGGAGCTCGATCAGCATTTAAGGAAGGATCTTTACTCCTTAATGCCGAATCCGTTTGCTGTATCAGTGAAGCCTCTTGAGTCAATAATAAAGCTCGCACAAACGCCAGCCAATAATCATAAGTGGTATTGTCGACGATAACGGCCAAGCGCTCTCGACGCTCAAAGGCTTCGTCAGCCAGGAGCAAGCTGCCCCAGAACCGGCCACTGCGCTCATTGAGATTCTGATCAGCTTCGCGCAGCTGTGTCGATAATGCCTGTCGATGACGATTAAACTCCTCAATATCGACACCCTGCTCAAGCACATCATCTATAAACCCACTGAGTGCCGAAAGAATGTCTTGCTCATTACTCGAGGGCGACTGCACCTGAAAAGCGATGCCCCGCAATTTATTGCGATTAAACGCGCTAGCGCCAACCACATAACCCAACTGCTGCTCGGTGCGCAGCTGATTAAATAATTTAGGGTGCAATACACTGACCGTTAGCTGACTCAATGCAGCGCTGCTTAAGCTCTCATCCGGCGCTTGAAAGTACCATAAGATAGCGGCATCACTATGATTCAATATCTGTGTTTGCTGCTGGCGACCTAATGGCAGCTTGACCACACCCATATGCAGGCGCTGCTCAGTTAAATCACAGTCACAATTGGGTAGGGCTCCCAACAAATCGCTTAATGCCTCCACCGTATCACTGTCGACATTACCGTGAAGCAAGCCATCGGTATAAATGCTTGGCCAAAGCGCATCAACATGCTGCTGTAAATCGGCCAAGGTCACATCCGCCAAGGCATCCATTAACTGGACCTCACTCCAGCTATTCGCATACAGCGCTTGCCGCATGGTAGAAGCCAAACGTCGATACGGCGTACTTTCTCTATTTAACTGTAAGGCACGCATTAACTCAATTTTAATACTGTCAAAACGGTCAGGATTAATATCAATAGTCGTTAAGGTCGGCAGCACTTTTTCGGCCAAATCAACAAGCCCATCGTTATAGCCGCCCAAGCTCAAAGTAAAGCCTTGACGCTGAGAATAAAAACCAACATCCATGCCCGCCAAATACGCAGGATATAAATACTCATTTAACTGTTCATTCACTACGCTCGCATACAACTGCGACAAAGCCGCATGACGACTTGTCTGCCTTGATGATGCCGTAAGAAAAGAAAACAAGGCATCAACTTTAGGCACTTCAAAAGTATCATCAGTTTTTACCCACAAACGCATACCCGCTTGCTCAACCGCTAAAATAGGCACATCACTTTGCGTCGCTGCAGAAAATAATTCAAAATCTTGCGGAATAAAAGTATTCGCACTCGGCAAAGTAAAAGACTGGCTGGCCAGCGTGTCATTTAAATCGCCTTGCCATTTTTCTAACCATTGTTGTGGTACATCATTAACTGAATAAGGCGCAGAAAACCACTCGCTTATTTTCTGCGTTTTGAAATTTTCAGGCAGGTTTTTCGCAACTAGCGTAATCAATACATTATCGGGTGACAAACGCGATAAACGGTCTGCGATTAATTCAGGACGGTACTCACTGTAATCGTAATCGCCAAAAATAACGTCAGTCGGCGGATAAAAATGAAGATTGGCAGCCGCACCCATTGCCGCCGACATTACGTTTGGTCGCTGATAAAAACGAAACGCCATATCAGCAAGCTGGCGCTGCTCAATAAATAATGCACGACTCAATTCAGGATGCTGATTATGCTGCTGGCCTAAATAGCGAATAGCAAAAAATACTTCATCGGTAACTTGTTGAAATTCTTCAACGCCTTTTTCTGTTAAAGCAATATTAATTTGAAACGTAGCACCACCGGTATAATTTAACCCAACACCCGTGGCTAAACCTTCTGCCCAACCAGCCACTTTTAAGAGCGATAATAAACTCCCCTTGCCTTCGTGACCAAGGATATTGCCTATATAACTTAATGGCTTAGTGCGAAAATCATTAGACAAATCGGGCATAGGAAATGTTAAGCGCAACTGCCGAATGGGCTTTTCAGCCTGCACTGCAAGAATTAATGGCAAACGGTTGTTATCCGATATCAATAACGGCACATTAATCGCTTCGGTTTGACTGCCATTATTAGGGACAGAGTCAAAGCGCTTTACTACCATATTTTTCAACACTGACAATGGGTAATCACCCACAACCACTAAAGTCATTCGACTAGCCGAGTAATAACGCTGATAAAAATCCAGCATGTCGTCGCGTATTGTTGGCGACGACAATGTATTTAAACCACCAACGGTAAATTGATGATACGGATGCTCTGGGTTTATTAGCTGCCGCGTTGCATCAAGAATACGTCTATTTTCATCTTTGATCCTAGCGCGATATTCCGACTCGACCGCATTCACTTCACGCTGCACATAGTCGGCATCAAACAAAGGCGAAACAAAAAAATCAGAAAAACGATCTAACGCAGGCGCAAGAGAGGCGTTATCAATATCAAAATAATAATTAGTATGTTCGAAGCTGGTATAAGCATTATGACTACCACCATTCTCACTAATAAATTTTTGATAGCCATCGGCTTCAGGGTATTTTTTAGTGCCCAAAAACAACATATGCTCAAGAAAATGTGCCAATCCTTGTCGAGTCTCTGGGTCGTATCGAGAGCCCACATGCACATCCAATGACGCAGCTGCTTTTTCAGCATTGCCATCCGAAATCAATAATACTTTAAGTTGATTATCCAGCGTGAAATACTGGTAGCGTCGTGAATCATCGGGGCTTTTTCGTACCGCATTGCGTATATCGCCAGCAATAAAATGATCAATAAATTGATCCCATACACTAGCATCATTGCTCAACAACGACGTTGATGAGCAAGCTGATAAACTCAGTATAAAAAAAACAGATAGCGGAAAACGGCAAATATTGAAAAATTTTGCCTTAAGTAGTGTTTTGATAAGTGAATATCCTATTGAAATAATAGACAAGTAGAAATAATAGACGGACATAAAAAAATCAGGCGCCGATCAATCTTAACAATGAAAATGAAACTAAAAAACGATAGAGCTGAACTAAAGCTTACGCCCCGGTTTCAGCTTATGAATCAGCTTCAGTTTGCGCCTCGACAGCCATTTCACTCGAAGTTAATTCATCACGAATATTGGGCCAAGCATTAAGAACCGCTTTAATCAGTGTCGCTAATGGGATAGCAAAAAACACACCCCATAAACCCCATATGCCACCAAAGAATAATATCGCTAACAGAATAGCAACGGGGTGAAGATTAACTGCCTCAGAAAACAATAATGGTACTAGGGCATTACCATCTAAGCCTTGAATAATAAAATACGCCACCATTAGCCAAACAAAATCTCCACCTAACCCCCACTGCAATAGCGCAACTAAGAGCACGGGCAACGTCACCAAAAAAGCACCTATATAAGGAATGATGACCGACAAGCCAACCAATATAGCTAACAACGCAGCATAGTTAAGATTAAACCAAGCAAAAACAATATAAGAGGCAACGCCAATAATAAACATTTCGATGGCTTTACCGCGCACGTAATTGGCCATCTGATCGTTCATCTCAATCCAGATACGAGTAAGTAGTGGCCGTTGAGTCGGCAGCATGCCACCAAACCAATTCAGTAATAATGCTTTATCTTTTAGAAAGAAAAAAACCAACACCGGCACCAGTACTAAATAAACCATAAAGCTGAATAAATTAGGGATTTTTGAAACCGAAAAAGATAATACTGATTGACCAAAGCCGCCTAACTCTCGGTTCAGAAGTTCTGTCCACTCCTGAACTTGTGCCTGCGTTATAAAGGTTGGATAAAGCTCGGGTAAGAGAACTAATTTTTCTTGAATAAGAGCAATTAAACTGGGTAATTCTTGGACCAAATTAGAAAGCTGATCCAAAGCCAATGGCATCAAAACGATTAACCCCACCACTAAAGACACGACCAATATCGCCGAACTCATTGAGACGGCCACAAGATGTGGCAAGCGGAAACGCTCAAGCTGGGCAACAACGCCTTGTAATAAAAAAGCCAAGACTAAGGCAGCAATTACCGGTGATAAAATACCACCAAGGCCAACAATAATACCACCGGCTGCAACCAAAATAAGCAGTAAGATAATCGCTTCTTCGTCATGAAAATTACGGTCGTACCACTTTTTTAATACGTTTAACATAAATTACCGATGCCTATTGAATACAATTAAATACAACTAGATACAATTGATTACCATCAAATCAATACATACAAGAAAGTTAACACTGGAACTTTGCAACCGCAAGATGATCCATTGAATTACTGCTGATAAAAGCCATCATTGCGTTAAACTTAGACTCTGACTAATAATGCTGTCACTGTCGCTACCCAATAGCCAGTAAATACTGCATTATTTGAATGACAGGACTGACCGAACTGCCAGAACCGATAGAACCGATAGAACCGATTGAACCGATAGAACCAACAAGACATACTGAACATGAGCCGTCTATTTAGTATCCAATCAAGCAAAGCCAAAATGTTAATCACGCTAATGATTAGCTTACTGCTTGCTGTACCGTCTTTAGCCAGCAACCCTGCTGAACCGCTTCCAGAACTAGGGGATAGCGCTGCCGGCTTAATGGCACCCGCTCAGGAACAGGCGCTAGGCCAAGCCTGGCTGCGATCTTTTCGCGCCAGCGTGCCATTAGAAAGCGACCCTCTCGTGTTTGAATACATGGAAAATCTGCTTTTTAAACTCTCCAGCTATAGTGACATTGAAGATAAAAACCTCGACCTCGTCATTGTCAGCAACCCAACTATTAATGCCTTTGCCGTTCCTGGCGGGGTTATTGGCGTCAATACGGGCTTACTGCTTTACGCTGAATCTGAAGCGCAGCTAGCCTCTGTACTCTCGCATGAGCTAGCGCATTTATCTCAGCGTCACTTTGCTCGCAGCGTTGAAGCCTCACAACGAAGTAACTTCACTACGCTCGCAGGATTACTCGCCGGTATTGTCTTAGCCGCAGCCAGTGAAGGTGATGCCGCATCGGCCGCTATTATGGCCTCGCAAGCAGCAGCTCTCGATTCACAGCTACGCTACAGCCGCCTGCATGAAAAAGAAGCCGA
>DMZE01000163.1 GCA_003492055.1 Cellvibrionales bacterium | reverse complement strand
CACTACCACGCCATCTGCTTCCAACCGCTCCATAGCCATATGACAAAGCTCTTCATGGGCACGATGCATTGGGTTACGCGTTTGAAAAGCAACTGCTTTTTCCCAACCCAATAATTCCATTTCGGCACGAATCTCAACCGCTGTGCGGTAAGTATCGGGAAAGTCAGCTTGAAAGTAAGAATAATTTAACACCTGAATAGCGCCTGAGAGCATGATATTGCCCTGCGAACGAAACGCCGCAACACCAGGATGATTAGCATCAAGCGTACCAAAAATTTGCTCAACCATACTGTCCATTTGAGCGTCAGATACTGACTCAATCGCGTCAACCTGCATAACGGCTAAAACAGGATGACCTTCTACATTGGGATCTTTAAGTGCAATACGCTGACCAGCTTCGATACCTGAGGCATCTTCTACTAAATTAACAATAGGCACAGGCCAAAACAAACCATCAACCGTATGCAGCTTTTGCGCAACACTGAGTGAATCCATTAGATTCATATAACCAGTTAAAGGCGTAAAGTAACCTGCGGCTAACATTACTGCATTAGCAGCGGCAGCTGAGCTAATCGTAATAGCGGTTAAGTTTTCTGCTTCTGCTGTAAGCGCTGCACGCTCGCTATCATCTGCAACGTATAATGGCATTAACTGTTTTGAGCCGTGTGGCTTAATCATTGACTACTCCGTAACTTTTATAATGAGCGCTAATACCTTAATCATTCAATTAACTGATATAAACGCTAAAGGGGCGTGCTAAATTAAATAATGCCGCGCTCAGTGAGCAGTGACAATAAAATTTCGACTTCTTGCTCTAATGACATTTCATGGCTATTTAAAACCACTTCGGCATTATTTGGCGCTTCATAGGGATCATCAATACCGGTAAAGTTTTTGATTTCTCCAGCGCGGGCTTTCTTATATAAACCTTTAGGATCGCGACTCTCGGCAACATCCAAAGGCACATCAACAAAGACTTCAATAAAATCCATGCCCGCTTCAATATGAAGATCACGAACGATATCGCGATCAGCGCGATAAGGGCTGACAAAGCTAGACAAAGTAATCACACCAGTATCGACGAATAACTTGGCTATCTCGCCAATGCGGCGAATATTTTCGGTGCGATCTTCAGCAGAAAAACCTAAGTTTTTATTAATACCCAAGCGCACATTATCGCCATCCAAACGGTAGCTAAGGCGACCCGCTTTATGCAACGCATTTTCTAAGGCCACTGCAACAGTGCTTTTACCGCTGCCAGACAAACCAGTAAACCAAATGGTCGCACCTTTTTGGCCCAACAATTGATTACGATGAGTACTGTTGATATCACCTTCATGTCGGTGGACGTTAGTCGCCTTTTGCTCTGCCATAATGTTTTCTCTGTGCTGGTTTTAATCCACGGCAACGAAACCGCGCATTAATTATTAAAATAAATTTGCCTAATCATTTAAATGACTATTGAATACAGCGAATATTGATAAGCTATTTTCGGGGATAGTATTGAAAGAGGCGGCATTCTATTGGATTTAACAAAAATTACAAATGCAAACCACTGACTTTGACCGCTAAAAAAAACTAAAATTAATAGTGATTATCATTAAATAACAACCACTTACAACTAAAACCGGATGTTTGTTGTTGGGTAATATCTACGAAAATTATTCGCGCAAACCACCGCTGATACGTAGAATAGCCGGCTCAAGTAATGAAACGTCAGTAATAATCGAAGCCGTCACCTAGAATAAACACCACACAGACTCATACAAGGAAACACTTTATGGCCAGAATTATCATCTTGATTGCAGCGCTTGGCGTCACCCTCTTTTTATGGGTTTGGCTCAAAGCACGCTATCAAGAACAAGGCCGGCCTTTTGCGGTTAAAGCCACATTAGTTGCATGCGCACTAATCTTAATTGGTCTGGCGGCAACAGGACGAGTACATTGGCTAGGAGCATTACTCGCTAGTGCTCTGGCAGGCATGCGTTTTTTACTACCCATTATCTTTAAAAGTTTACCGCTGCTAGCCCCCTTCTTAAAGCGAGCTAAAGCAGAGCAAGCAGATAATAACTCAAATGCAAATACCGCTAATAGTAGTGATATGACAAAAGATGAGGCGTTTGCCATTCTTGGTCTTGACCATAACGCCACAGAAAACGAGATTGTTATGGCGCATAGACGCCTTATTCAAAAGCTGCATCCGGACACCGGTGGCAATGAATATTTAGCCACTCAACTTAATATTGCTAAAGCGGTTTTACTAAAATAAGAAAAAAACAGTGTTACTTAAATCGTAGGGCGCAGCTAGCAATCAAGAACGGTTTTAAGCCAAGGAATGGTTAATCGACGACCAGAGCTTAAGGCTTGCTGATCCAGTCGTGCTAACAGTTCAGATAAATCCGCCATATTACGCGAGCAGCGATTCATCAAAAAACTGGCGACCTCTGCACTCATCACCAAGCCAAGACGCTCTGCCTTAAACTGCAAAACCTGTGTTTTTTGCTCATCTGATAAAACACTTAGCTGAAAACCGGTTGCCCATTTAAGGCGCGACTTCAAATCGGCCAAATCAATCTCCAGCTCCGCAGCAAGAGAATGACTGCCTAGCACCAAGCGAGCGTCGCTGCGATTTTTCAACTTTTCAATTAAATAAAACAACTGCTCTTGCCAAAAAGGCTGGTCTACCAAGCATTCAATATCATCAATACACAGTAAATCAAAACTCTCTAAGCCATCAAAATAGCCAGCCATAGTCGCAGCTGCGTTTACATCTTCAGCATTGCTGGCCATGATTAATTCATTCAAACTAAGGTACATAGCCGACAGCTGGTGCTCTGTGGCCAGTGTTACGCAGGCCTGCAGTAAATGACTAATACCACTGCCTTGGCCACCGGTAATATAAACCCACCCAGCCGCTGGCTGGTCTTTATGTATAGCTTCATCTATAGCTTCATCTATAGCTACAGGTGCAACTGCAGGAGCCGCTAAAGACTGCAAGGCAGAAATTAATTCGCTGTCGGCAGCAGACCAAAAGCTGGAAAATGTAGCTCGGCTATCCAGCTTTAACGCAAGAGGAAACTGCTGATTTATTTCACTGCTCAAAGAAAAATTCCATAAATATAGATGATACGTTTTATTATAAAGCTGACACTAAGATGAAGTATCATCCGTTATTTTATCTTGATAAAACAAACTACTTTTATAGCTATACTGCATATGGCGAAGTAAAACCATCACCACAGCCGCCACAGGCAGCGCCAGCAAGATACCAATAAAGCCAAACAGCTGACCGCCAGCCAGCACAGCAAAAATAACCGCTACTGGATGCAATCCAATTTTATCACCAACGAGCACAGGGGTTAGAAATAAACTCTCTAACAACTGACCCACACCAAATACAGCAAAGACCGGGAGTAAATAAATCCAGTCATGAAACTGGAAAAGCGCAGCCGTTCCAGCCGCTAAAATACCGACAATCACACCCAAATAAGGAACCACACTTGCCGCATCGGCAAGTAGCCCTAACAGCAAGGCTAAATCAATACCCGCAATCGAGAGGCCTATGGCATAAATGGCACCTAACAAAACCATAATTAATAACTGACCGCGCAAAAAAGCACTTAACACGGCATCACACTCTTGTGCCAATCGCACCACAACATCAACCTGTGAACGTGGCAATATATCGCGAATGCTGCCAATAAAAACATCCCAGTCACGTAACATATAAAAAGCAACAACAGGAATTAAAGCCATGGTGCCTAGCCAAGCGATAATCGCAAAACTTGAGCGCGTCAACTGGCCAATAACAATACCGACAACATCCCCTGCTTTTTGCCAATTAGCATTGAATGACTGTTTAAGTTTTTCCAGTAATTGGGTAGATTCTTCAACACCAAAGGTTGCCTGCAAGCTCGGTAATACATGCGAGTCTAACCAATCAATAAGCCTAGGAATAGTTTGAATCAATAAATCTAATTGAGTGGTAATCATAGGCACTAATAGCAATAAACTCAGCACCAAGCCCAGCGTGAGTGCCACAAAAATAATAATGACCGCCCACGTACGCGAACAACCTTTAAGCTCTAACTTGTCAGCAATGGGGTCACCCAAATAAGCAATAAAGGCAGCAATAATAAAAGGCGTTAATACTGGACTTAGTATTAAAATCAACGTCATTGAAACTATAAACAGGGCTAACCAGAATAATTTTTTGGCCGAATTATCACTCATTGCTGACACTCACTTATTTCAATTTATTGAATAATTGATAAATCAATATGCCCCGCATATTGACCATTAATCACTAGCTGCGATCAAGCCATTGATAGTGAAGCTGATTGCTTAAATAACTATCACGGCTATCATCCCTTGATGGCACTAAGCGATCATTAAGTTCTATTAGAGCGCGTACTTGATCGATATCGTCACTGCCCTCTAGGCTAAAATAACAATGCTTACCATCAATATGGCTTAATTGAATCGCTTTTAATGCTGGCACCTGACGAAGATATTCACTCAGCGCCAAGTAATCAGTATGATCCTTAATGCCACTAAACTTAATCGTCAGGTTGTTGTTTCTCTGCGTTTGATTAACCGCTACCGCATAATCAGCCGCTAATCGATCGGCAACTAAATCACTACCCCGGATAAAGAAATCGGCTAACTCAGTACCGCGATAATGTTCAATCTGTCGATCACCTCTATAAAGAAGCATCCACTGTCCAAACCAGCTTTTATCATAGGCCTGACTAAACTTACCGACTAATACAGCGCCATTATCGTAACGTTGAGATGCGCTATCAATAACAGGGATGGACAAATCCCAAAGATCCGCAGCGCCAATCTGGTTTAGCTCTTCTAAATCTAGCAATGGCTGAATTAAAGGAACACCGCGCGCTTCCGCGGCTTGATTCAAAGCATTATAAAATTGTGGCGCAAGCTCAGCATTAATTATTCGCTGCTGCCCCCCGCTCTGCTCAACCAGCCAAACTAACACGCCAGGCCGGTTAGCCTGCCAAAAAGGTGCGCCAGCTTGATTTAAGAGTGCTTTAATTGCGTCGGCCTGAAA
>DMZE01000041.1 GCA_003492055.1 Cellvibrionales bacterium | reverse complement strand
TTAATGGCGCTGTTAATGTGCTTTTTTGTTTTACTGTTATCGTTTGCTGAAATGGATGTGCTTAAATTTAAGCGCCTAGCCGGTTCAATGCGAACCGCCTTTGGTGTTCAGCGTGTTGTTGAAGCTAACGAAATACCTATGGGGACAAGTATTATTGCGCAGGAGTTTAGTCCTGGTCGCCCAGAGCCTACGCCCATTAATGATGTTAAGCAGCGCACCTCAGAACAAGATCAGCGTAATTTACAAGTGCAATGCACGCCTGATCAACTAACTGATGAAGTAACGCTCACTCAGAATCAATCAACCGCACAAGATAAAGCCTTAGTTGATCAGTTAGCCGAAATGATAGAAGAGACGCGCCGTGATGCGGTTGATTTAGCGAATGCTTTATCGACGCAAATTAAAAAAGGCGAAGTTGAAATAGAAACGCGCGGTAGAGATATTACTGTTAGGATTAAAGAGCAGGGCTCATTTGCATCGGGTTCGGCGCAATTACGATCGGGCTTTAAAGGCGTATTGCATGATGTGCGTGATGTGTTGTCAGAAAAGACGGGTGATATATTAGTGCAAGGGCATACGGATAACATTGCTATATCAACATCACGCTTTCGCTCTAACTGGGAGTTGTCTACAGCGCGGGCGGTGAGTGTGGCACATGAATTATTGACTGAGCGCGTTTTAAATCCTCAGCGCTTAACCGTTAGTGGATACAGTGATACGCGACCCTTGGTTAAAAATGACAGTAAAGAAAATAGAGCTTTGAATCGCCGTGTTGAAATTGTGGTTAGCCAGGGGCTTGATACTGATCTACGCACGGAATTAAATAATCTTAAAGAAGGTAATCCTCTGTTATATCAAGGTTTAGATGTTAAGTTAACTCCGCGATTTGATATCCGTCCAGACGAGATTTTTTAAACGTTTATCTTTCTGCTGCGTTAAATAAAAAAATAAAATTTGTGTCTTTTCAAACCTTTCTAGACTTTCTATAATTGCTGCAAGTAAATTTATAGACCAATAGGGCCAGTACAGTGAAAGACGATGACGATTTATTTCGACGACAAATCGATGGTGTGGTTCCGTTAAAAAAAGTTGACCGCACTATGGTAAAGAAACCGTTAGTCGATGCTGATCAAAAATCCTATTTACGTCAGGCCGCTGTCTCTAATACTCAATCTGATAATTTGTCTCAAGATTTTACTTCGGTCTCAGATGACTACGTTGAGATGGTGCGGCCGTTGGATATTTTGAGTTTTAAACGCGCAGGCATACAAGACGGTGTTTTCCGGAAGTTTCGCTTAGGTAAATATACAATTGAAGGGCACTTGGATTTACATCGAAAAACGGTGGTTGAAGCGCGTGCTGAGGTGCTGGGCTTTATTCGTGAAGCTATGACTTATGATCTTCGTACTGTCATGATTTTACATGGCAAGGGCGAACGTAATATTGAACAGCCCGCTAAGTTAAAAAGTTATGTCGCCAAGTGGTTAAAAGAAGTGCCCGATGTTATGGCTTATCACAGCGCACAAAAACAGCATGGCGGAACCGGTGCGGTATATGTGTTATTAAAGAAAAGTGAGCGTTTAAAAGAAAAGAATCGAGAAGAGCACGGTCAGCGAGGCTGACTTTAATACATACGGATAAGCCAATCGGCTAATAAACTGTAATGCCGTATTTTAATAATAATTTAGGTAGCGCAGCATCTAGCGCATTCAGCTGCTCGCTTTTTAATTCTATGTAGGCTAATTTTTCTTGTTGATAGTATTCAATGCGCGCTAATTTTTCACTCATGGCTTTGGCGTCTTCTTTTTCTTGCCAACACTCAAGATGTAAATGTGCAGCGGGTAAATAAAAATCACAACGACCCAGTTTAGTCTCTGCTAATGCCCAGCGATAAGCATACACAACATTCATTAAATACAGCCAGTTGCAGACATCATGATGTTCCTTGCTGTCAGGTTGATGTCCATCTCGACTGTGCGTGGGTACACTGATTTTTGAAAAGTCCAAAGAGGTTTGCGGAGCATTTTTTTGTGACGATGCAGCTTGGTTTTTTTGCATTGCTGTTTGTTCAGCAGCCGGTGTTAGCGTAATTTGTTCTAACGCTGTTTGTAAGCTGTCATCAGTCAATATACTTCGCGCCCACACGGTATAAGGAACGCCAGATTCATTATCTTCTTTTTCTATGCCACCATGTTTTTTGCCACTCAGTGTTATGGTCCAGCCTTTATGAAAGCGTCTTTGCCAGCCGAGTTCAGCTAACAAGGCATTAAAACGATGCGAGCTAATATTGAATCGCGCACCTAATGCTGTCACTGACATTGGCAGATCGAGCATTTCTTGAAAGATACTGTGATCAACTATGCTTTGTGGCCAGCCAATATACTCGCCGTATTTTTTGCTTTGAATATACTCGCCGCCTTCAAATTCCCCTTTGCCCGTTAAGCGCCAATGATTGTCTACGCGATCAATCCACGATTTTTCGGTTAAAAAGGTAAACAGCGTTTTAGCGGGTAGGTCAAAGTGCTTGGCTAATGCCGTTGTTGAAATCATAGTATGGCTTGAATTACGAGAGGTATTCATAGTCAATAACTCAATGGCTTAGCGGTTTAACGACAACAAGAATAACAATAGCAAACAAAGCGAATACAGGTACTTCATTAAACCAGCGGTAAAATGTATGTGAGCGAGGCTCTTCGCCAGCAATAAAGCGTTTGATATAGCGTCCGCATTGAATGTGATAAACCAATAAGGCCGCGACTAAAACAATTTTTCCCCAAAACCAAGATTGGCTAAAATAATACTCAGTATTAAAACTTGTAAGCCAAGCGCCAAAGCCAATAGAGAGGTAGGCGAAAGGTGTAACAAAGCGATACAGTTTTTGCTCCATTATTAAGAGATGATCGCGCGTTTGCTGATGTTCGCTCATGGCGTGATAAACAAAGAGTCGGGGCAAGTAAAAGATGCCGGCAAACCAGCAAATAACAAAAATAATATGAAAGGCTTTGATCCAGAGCATTGCGCTAACTCGCATTGTCGATTGTATGCACAGCTAAAATGGCTTCGCTGGGCGGTGTTTTTGGTATTAGGGCTATCTTGTCATGGTAATGGAAAGAATGCACTTTTGTTTTAGTCTACAGAATCTTATCATCACTCTATAATAGATGCCTAGTTTCTGAGATGCGGAGATTATCTGAGAGACGTAAAGTTTCTGAGATAGATAGAGCCCTTCTATATGGTAATCGTGCTTCTCTATATAGATAGTGATATAGATAGTGATATAGACAGTAGCTGAAGTAGAGGCGTTTTTAGTCAATAGATTAATTGAACAACAAGTGAGTGGATAAAACATTGGCAATGAGTAATAACGATTCGATAAAAGTAGGTGTTATTGGCGCTACCGGCTATACCGGTTCAGAGTTGCTGCGATTACTGCTGCGTCACCCCCAGGTAGAATTGACGGTAGTGACGTCTCGATCAGAGGCGGGAGTGGCTTTGTCTGATTATTGGCCTAACTTGCGCGGTGAGTGTGATCTGTCTTTTACTGCCCCCAGTGCCAGCGAGCTAACAGCGGCTTGTGATTTGGTTTTCTTTGCTACGCCACATGCTGTTTCAATGCATATGATGCGAGAGTTAATGGCGATGGATGTTAGGGTTATCGATTTATCTGCTGATTTTCGCTTGCAGGATATTCCGCAGTGGGAAGCTTGGTATGGCGAAAAGCATGCTTGCCCTGAATTAGTCGAGCAAGCGGTTTATGGTTTGCCAGAAGTGAATCGTGACAATATTCGTGATGCTCAATTATTGGCTTGTCCTGGCTGTTACCCCACATCGGTTCAGTTAGGTTTTTTGCCATTGCTAGAAAATAATTTAATTCACACCGATAGTTTAATTGCGAATTCGGCTTCGGGGGTGAGTGGCGCTGGTAGACAAGCAAAAGTAGCGAATCTATTTTCTGAAATGAGCGATAACTATAAAGCCTATGCAGTAGCTGGGCATAGGCATCTTCCTGAAATTGAGCAGGGATTAAATGCCGCAGCCGATACAAAAGTGACACTCACATTTGTACCGCACTTATTGCCGATTATTCGAGGTATTCATTCGACGCTTTACTGTAAGCCTAAAGATATGAGTGTTGATTTTCAGGCACTATTTGAGCAGCGATTTGCGAATGAACCGTTTGTCGATGTTTTACCTGCCGGTGTTTATCCTGAAACGCGCAGTGTTAAAGGGACTAATCATTGCCGCATTAGCGTGCAGCCTGTCGACGGTTCAGAGATGTTAGTTGTTCTCGTAGTCGAAGATAACTTATTAAAAGGTGCGGCGGGTCAGGCGGTGCAAGCCATGAATATTATGTATAAGTGGCAAGAAACACTCGGCTTGCGCGATATTGCGTTAATGCCTTAGACCTGCGAATAAATTGATGAATAATACTCGAACCATTGTTTTTCGACTGAATCGTAGAAAAAAAATCGCCATCATTTGCGGCATTGTTTTTTCGTTAGTTTTGTTACTGATAGGTGGCTGTTTTATTTACAGCACAGGCATGGCCGATGGTCGTCAGGCCGTGGAGCAAAATGAACTAATGATTGCTGAATTGGCTGAGTTGCAAGCCAGCTTTCGTGGTGAACAGCAGCGTGCGGTGACTGCCGAGAAATCAGCAGAAATTGATCGCTTGGCTGCAGAAGCCGTGAGAAAAGAATTGCTGAGTTATCGCAATGAGCTCGCAGAGCTGAAAACAAGCGTCGACTTCTATCGAGGGTTAATGGCGCCGGACGAGCTGGAAAAGGGCTTGGCTTTGCATGGCTTTCATGTTTCCTTTAATAAAAGAACCAATAGCTACCAATATAAGGCCTTAGTGACGCAGGCGGGTGGTAAAAACCAATTATTGAAAGGTAAGTTCGACATTAGCTTAGTTGTAGAGTCTAGCGATGCTAGTGCGAAAAATTCTATTCAAACATTCGCGTTATCGGATTTGCCAGGCTTTAACGGTAATTTGCCCGCTAAGCTTCGTTTCCGTTTTTTCCAGACAATTGAGGGCGCATTCAAATTGCCCGACCATCTAACGCCTGTTAGCATGGTGATAGCGCTAGAATCGACAGGTAAGGCAGTACAAAAAATCAATAAAACCTTTAACTGGCAAGATCTCTTGGGAGCACACTAATGTTCAGCAGCAAATCAAAATCGACGGTAATCAGTAGTGAAAACACCACGTTAATAGCCAAAGGCACGGAAATTAGTGGGCAGGTTAGTTTTACGGGTTGTTTAGAAATTGAGGGCGTAGTCCGTGGTAATATCGTGGTCGATGCCGGCTGCGAAGTCTCGCAGGTGCGTATCCAAAATAGCGGCGAAGTCCATGGTGATGTTTGCGCGCCGATTGTTATTGTTAATGGCAACATCGAAGGGAATGTTTACTCCTCTAAGCGCGTTGAAATGGCCGCTAATGCAGTCGTCTGTGGTGATGTTCATTACCAGATGATAGAAATGGTTAAGGGCTCGCAGATTAATGGCGGTTTGCTCTACACTAAAGAATCGTCAAATTCTATTGCTGCAAACGGCATTGAAAAATCGCAAGCTATTGATTCTAATGAGATTCTTGATGAGTATGTTGATTCCGGCTTAAATGGCTGATAACCTCTTTAGTTCACACGTATATTTAGGTATTTAATTGTTAATGAATAGTGCAACAACACCGCTAGCAGACACCTTAGTTTTTACTGACAGTGCTGCAAATAAAGTGAAAGTCCTCGTTGATGAAGAAGGCAATGAGGATCTTAAACTGCGCGTGTTTGTCACCGGTGGAGGCTGTGCTGGTTTCCAGTATGGCTTTACTTTTGATGAGTTAATTGCCGATGATGACGCTATTATTGATAATCATGGTGTTAGCTTGGTCGTTGATTCTATGAGCTATCAGTATTTAGTGGGTGGCAGTGTTGATTACACTGAAGGCTTAGAAGGCTCGCGATTTATCGTTGATAACCCGAATGCGGATTCTACTTGCGGTTGTGGTTCTTCTTTTTCTGTATAGATTTACAGTGTGTACGCAGTGAAACAATAATAATTAATCTGGTCGGAGGGATTTCGCCATGAGTGTTTACCAACGGTTTTTATCAAAGGTTTTTGTCAGTTTTTTCATGTTTGTCTCTACTATAGCTACTGCTGAGTCCTCGGCGAGTAATGCTAATTTCATCCAAGGTGTTTCTGAAGTAACTGCTAAGTCGCACCTTACGCTCGAAGAAAAATACCTTGCTGATATCACCATTCATAGCCCGCAAGAGTTACTCGATATTCTAACCCGTGCAAATATGCTGTTCGAGAGTGGTCAGTACTCAGCAAAAGACTCATCTCCTATTATTTTTTTATTGCATGGTGACGAGGCGCGCATCTTATTTAAGCAGCAATATGCAAATAACAAAGCGGTAGTTGATCTCGCCGCTAAGCTAACAGCGCTGAATGTTGTAGATATAAAGGTCTGTGATATTTGGATAAACGGCAATAATCTTTTTGTTAAAGATCTACAGCCATTTGTAGGGGTTGCCAACAATGCGGTGGCTGAAGCTGAGCGGTTGGTTTCTCAAGAGAATTATCAATATTTTTAATAGCTCTACTTTTAACAGCTTTTCATAGTTCTAAATAGTTATGCTGAGTAAATGCAGCCGGCAATCACATTATGTGCAGCGCCGGTTACATTGTTAAGCATAATAGGCTGTTGGTCTAACCGTTGTTTAGCTAGCCATGCAAAAGCGCAGGCTTCTATCCAGTCTGGACCAATACCAATCTCATCTGTGGTTGTAATGGTTATAGTAGATGCCGAATAGCGACTGTCACAAATACTTTGTAGCGTCTCTAAAAAGAATGAATTCCTCGCCCCACCACCGCAGCAGTAAACAATCGAAGGTCGCTGAGATTGAGTTGCATGCGCTCCGTCATTCTCAATATTAGATGCAAAAGCCGCCTCCAAAATTGTCTCGCAGCTTAAACGCATCAATGTGGCTTGGACATCCTCATTACAGACTGCATGCTTATTCTCAAGAATCGATTCAAGCCAAGGCAAATGAAACTCTTCTCGCCCTGTACTTTTGGGCGCGGCTTCAGAAAAATAAGGGTGCGCTTTTAAGTCACTAAGCAGGGCTTCATTGACCGTTCCCGATCTTGCCCACTCTCCATTATTATCGAACGCGACATGTTTATGCTTGAGTATCCAAGCATCCATTAAGCCATTCGCTGGCCCGGTATCAAAGCCGTTAACAATATTCCCTTGGCTCACTACTGTGATGTTGGCTATGCCACCTAAATTCAAAAAAGCACTGCTTTTAATATTGTTAGGCGCTATGGCTTGATGAAAAGCGGGGGCGAAAGGTGCGCCTTGACCGCCTGCTGCCATATCACGACGTCGAAAATCTGCCACAGTCGTAATCTGAGTTTTTTCAGCAATAGTATTGGCATCGCCAATTTGCAGAGTGAATCCAGGTGAGTTGTTATCTTTAGGTGGGCGGTGCCGAATGGTTTGTCCATGGCTACCAATGGCGACAATATCTTTATGGCTGAGCTTAGCTTTGGCGAGTAGCTGGTTTACTGCGTCGGCAAATAAACAGCCTAGCTGTAAATCCAGTTGGCCCATTCGCTCAATTTCATTATCGCCAGGTAGGCAAAGTGCAGCAATGGCTTGTTTGGTCGGTAAGTCTATGGGGTGTTCATGATGTGCTAATAAGAGGGGTTTATCTTCAGTGCAATCCACG
>DMZE01000111.1 GCA_003492055.1 Cellvibrionales bacterium | reverse complement strand
AAAAAATCATTTCCCAATACAAAAACTAGAAAATATCTCACCAAGCAAATCATCAGAAGAAACCTTACCTGTTATCATCCCCAAATAATTCTGCGCCTGTCTTAAATCCTCAGCTAGCAGCTCACCCGCTTGATTCTCCAGCAACTGTTTCTTACCCTCTAAAATATAACCCCGCGCATTATCAATCGCCTCAATATGACGACTACGAGCAACAAAGTTATTCTCACTATCACTAAAACCACAAAGCGTCTTAAGGCTCTTTGTAAACAAGTTAAATCCATCACCTGTTTTGGCCGACAAAGAAACCTCAGTAAAATAATTATTCGTATCCACCGAAGCCCTAGAACCACTTATATCTATTTTATTATTCACAACAATAAACGAAGTTGATTTAAGCGGTATTATTTCAAAACTTGAAAGCTCTTTATGAATACTTTCTATTGTTTGTTTTTTATCTTCAGTAAACGCACCTTCTGTAACCGAATCACGCATAAATAAAATAACATCAGCTTTTTCTATTTCTTTTTTAGCACGACGTATTCCTTCTTGCTCTATCTCGTCATCAGAATCACGCAATCCTGCGGTATCTATTATCCGTAAAGGCAATCCATCAATTTGTATATCCTCGCGCAAAATATCGCGAGTCGTGCCGGCTCGTTGATTAACGATCGCTAAATCGTCACCAGCTAATAAGTTTAATAAACTNNCTGCCTTGCTTTGCCTGCCGCCAAATAGCTTCTATTGAACTACTTAACTGGTTTAGCTCATTCAATACGTAACCGTCAGAAACAAAATCAACCTCTTCTTCAGGAAAATCAATTGCCGCTTCTACATAAATTCTAAGCTTAGTTATCTCGTTAGTCAGTGTCTGTATCTTTTTTGAAAACTCACCACTCAATGACCGCATGGCTGACCTTGCAGCTGTCTCTGAGCGACTTTCAATAATATCCGCAATTGCTTCAGCTTGGACTAAATCTATTTTATCGTTTAAGAATGCACGCTCTGAGAACTCACCAGGCCTTGCTATACGTGCCCCGAGCTTTACTGTTTCTGCGAGTAAAAGATTAAGAACAACAGCTCCACCATGCCCTTGTAGCTCAACAACGTCTTCACCGGTAAAGGAGTGTGGCCTAGGAAAATATAAGGCGATACCTTCATCAATCTTTTCAAGATTTTTATCAACAAAGGATGAGAATAATGCGTGGCGAGGAGATAAATCTGTTTGTGTTAATTGCGCAGCAATAGCTAAAGATTTTGGACCTGAAAGACGAACAATACCAATACCGCCTTTTCCTGCTGCAGTAGCAATAGCGGTAATAGTATCGTTGTCCATATCGTTGTCTATATAGTCAGTTAAGCAGCGCTAGCCATTAACTAACTATGCGCTTTTTCAATTTGTCGAGTGATATACCACTGCTGGGAAATCGACAATATATTATTTGATACCCAATAAACAACAAGGCCTGCTGGGAAGAATACAAAGAATAATGTAAACACGACCGGCATCCATTGCATTATTTTTGCTTGCATAGGATCTGCAGGTGGTGGATTCATTTTTTGTTGCAAGAACATGGTAATACCCATGATTAACGGCAACACAAAATAAGGATCCATAACTGATAAATCGGTTATCCAACCAATAAATGGTGCATGTCTTAATTCAACACTTTCCATAAGTGCCCAGTACAAAGCAATAAACACTGGCATTTGTACAAGAATAGGCAGGCAGCCACCTAGTGGATTGATTTTTTCCTTTTGATATAACTCCATCATCGCTTTTGATTGAGCTTGTTTATCGTTTGCATGTTTTTCACGAACAGCTAACAGCTTAGGTTGCACGCGACGCATATTCGCCATTGAGCGATAACTGGTTGCTGACAAACGGAAGAAGATCGCTTTAATAACAAAGGTCAGCATTATGATAGAGAAACCCCAATTTCCAAACCCAGGAAAGACATCATAGACCTCACCAAACATATGGGCTTCGCCAGTAGCAAAGAAATATAATAAGGTATAAAGCGGTTGTGCTATCCACCATAACCAACCGTAATCGATTGTTAGATCAAGATGAGGTGCTATTTCTTTTAAGCGATACTGATATTTGGGGCCTGCATAAAATTGCGAGCCTATTGTTGCTGTATTACCCGCTTCAACTTCAAAAGCTTTATGAAAGCCAATGATGTTTAAACCTGATTTACTCGCTTTGGTATAGTAATTATAGGTTGCGTTAGGTTCTGGGATCCAAGCACTCACAAAATAATGTTGAATTATTGCTACCCAACCACCCGCATACTGATTTCGAAAATTCTCCTCACTTATATCTTTAAAGCTTATTTTCTTGTAGGGATCATCTGCTGTGGTTGTTGCTGCACCTAAATAAGACTTCATACCGAAGCCTGCGGTATCAGCGCCTGGATCAGCCGATTGGTCGCGACTAATTTGTGAATAAAAAGTTGTTTGCCAATCGATACCAGAATTATTTTTTACTATGTAATTTACATCGACTAAATACTCACCTTGTTTAAAGGTATAGCGCTTCGTCAATTTTATGCCGCTGGGATCATTGAATATTAAATCAACTTCTAAATCATCGGTTCCTACCATTTCATAGTTCGACTGTGCGCTATAAAAGCGAGCACGTGTAGATCTAACGTCTGTACCGTTTGGTCCAGTTAAGCCTGATTGCGCGGTATAGGTTCTTGCTCCCGATTTTTCTAACAGTAGCATCGGTTCAGCATTTTCTTCTAGACTCTCGAGATGTTTAAGTAATGCGACTTCAATAATATCGCCTCCTTGAGAATCAATCGTTACGCGTATAGTGTCTGTAGTGACAACAATCTTACGGGCTGATTGAGGTGCAGTAACTGCTTCAATAATGCTCGCACCCTCAGAAGCTACGTTCGCTATAGGTTGGTCAAACGCTGTTTCATAATCTTCTTCGCTAACAACTTCATTAATTTTGTTGTTATCGTATTCAGCCTCATTCATTTGAACTCGGCTTTCATTAAGCGCTTGTTGTCGATCAGCTATGGCTTGATCATAGCTGGGTGAGAACTCGACCCATTGTTTTAGAATAAGTAAAACAATACCAGCAACAAGGGTAAATAATGCGATGCGAGGTAGATTTTTAAGAACGTCCATACTTAATGTGTAGCCTTTAATTAGTGAGAATGAGTACAGTTAGTTTGTGCATGATCGGTATTTTCCCGATCGATCTGAGTCTTTCCATAAAATAAATTGCCTGCTGATGTTTTTTCAGCAGGTAGTTCGTCAATGCCACCCTTATTAAAAGGATGACATTTAGCTAATCGTTTTAAGGTGAGTATACTACCGCGGCCAAAACCTTGTTCTTTAAAGGCTTGTTTAGCATAACAAGAGCAGGTGGGATAAAAGCGACAACGTGGACCCAGTAAAGGACTCAGAAGTAATTGATAAGCCGCTATTAAGAAAATAGCTACTTGGCTCAAAATATTGAGAAAAGGATTTAAAGTTGTTGGCGTTTTGCTATTAGACGGAGCCATTGTTTACTTAGCTCCTCGTTGAGCTGTGCATTATCCAGCTGACGAACAGAGGATTTTGCAAGAACAATAACATCAAAAGATGTCATTTGAGTATTAACAATTTCATGATTAAGTTGTTGCCGAAAGCTTTCTCGAATGGCACGCTTAATCTTGTTTCTATTTACAGCCAGAGGAATATGTTTTTTAGCGATAATCAAACCAAGCCTGTGCTTGGCCTGTTGGCTTGATGTGCTGAGAAAAGTAAAGTACTTACCGCTCTGTTTGCAATCTACATTGTCAAAGACATTTTTATACTGATGGGCATTCAGTAAGCGCCTGTCTTTCTGAAAGCGACAGCTTGTTTCTATTGTATTCACCATACTGATTAACTCAGGCTACTTAACTCAGACTACTTAAATGCTAAGAAGAGAGCGAACACTGACAGCCGCACGATATAAAGCAGGTATTATAAAGCAGGTATTACATAGAATTACTGATTTATTATCAATAAAAGTAGCTCTATATCGTTGGCGATCAATAATAGATATTACGCAGTTAAACGTTTTCTGCCTTTAGCGCGACGGCGATTAATAAGTGCGCGTCCATTTTTAGTTGCCATACGAGCACGGAAGCCGTGACTGCGTTTACGCTTTAAAGTACTGGGTTGAAAAGTTCTTTTCATTGCTCTATTACCAAATTATTTACGTGTTCAAAATGTTTGTGCCTAAGGCATGCAAACACCCACAAAAGGGCGCAGGATTCTACGCATAAAAGCTTCTGGGATCAATGCCGAACGCTAATTAATAGCAAATCATTTTAAAGTGCTGTCATTTTATAGCAATAGCTATAAATAGAAGCATGTACTTTTTTCTTGTTAGGAGGGTTTTTCTTGGGTTATATCGTTGATCCTTTTAGCTTTTCATTTATCAGCGCTGTTTTTTATCATTGGGTTTGCTAAATATACAATGTCTTTTTCAGTTATAGCCTTAAAGATGAGCTTTTAGCTGTAGTGTGTACTTACAATAGTTGTTTTAAATTGTTAGTTTTTCTTTCTTTCCCACAAGATATCCACAGCTTGCTAATATGTTAATAACTTCTTATCTGTTTAAACAACTTTTATTTGATTGTTTCAATGTTTTTGTTTGTTTTTTCTCAAGTTGTTGATATTTAATGGTTTTAATGTGGGTTACCTTTCTTTAATAGGACTTAAAATAATCATAAAAGTTGTGGATAAGTCTACTCTTTGCCGCTACAATTGCGCCTCTTTTCTAGGCCTAAGTATTTCTAGTGATTTTTTATGCTGGTAGCGTTCTTGGAGCCTTTAGTAATTCTAAAATTAGAACTATGACCATAATGCTGTGTTACACCTTTATTAACTAGGTGAAGTGGCTTTGGTTTTTTGGGGGATATCGATTGTCGCAGCCTACTTGGCACCTAATATGGAACAGGTGTGTAGATTATTTGCAGGATGAATTGCCAGCTCAGCAATTTAATACCTGGATTCGACCCTTACAGGTGGAGTCGTCTGAAGCTGGTTTCCTCCTGCTTGCACCTAATCGCTTTATTAAAGATTGGGTCGCCGATAAGTTTATGGATAGGATTCTTGAGCTTACTAAAATGCTTTCAGAGGGTGAGCCGCCTTCGGTCACTATTTCTGTGCAAGAACAGAGTTCAAATACAGCTTCTAGTGGCTTTGCTGCTTCCTCACTAACCAGCACTGTCTCTGTGGACGTTCCTGTTCAAGCACACCCTTCAGTTGATCGTCGTTCTCTGGTGGTGAATGTTGCCGATAAAGCGAACCACGCTATGGCTTTTGCCTCGCCACCCACCTCACCCACACAATCACTGGCTTCAGCATCGTTGTCAGAGCCGGATTCATCTGCAAATGTATTGACGGATGGTTCTCTAGAGCAGTTAAGTCATGCTTCGGTTTTGGTCAAGGGTAGCCCAGAGGGTGTGGAGCGTCGTGGTCGACCCAGAGATAATAACGTCTCATCAGAGAATCTCCTTCATAGTAGTAGGAATACAGCGACTCGCTCGCGGCGCGCTAGAGTGAGTGATGATGTCGGTGATTCGCCTAGTCATCAAAATAATCTTATTCCTGCTTACCGCTTCGATAATTTTGTAGAGGGTAAGTCAAATCAGCTTGCTCGCGCTGCTGCTATGCAGGTGGTTGAGAACCCAGGGGGTTCTTATAATCCTTTGTTTTTATATGGCGGTGTTGGTCTAGGTAAGACGCATTTAATGCATGCAGTTGGTAATGCTCTGCAAGCAGTTAAGCCAAACGCCAAGGTGGTGTATCTTCATTCTGAACGCTTTGTTGCTGATATGGTTAAAGCTTTACAGTTAAATGCGATCAATGATTTTAAGCGTTATTACCGGTCGGTTGATGCTTTATTGATCGATGATATTCAGTTTTTTGCTAACAAAGAGCGTTCGCAAGAGGAGTTTTTCCATACTTTTAATGCTTTGTTAGAAGGGGGGCAGCAAATGATTTTGACTTGCGATCGTTACCCTAAAGAAATTCGAGGCGTTGAAGAGCGACTAAAATCGCGTTTTGGTTGGGGTTTAACGGTGTCTGTAGAGCCTCCGGAGCTGGAAACTCGAGTCGCTATTCTAATGGCAAAAGCTGAGCAAGCCAAAGTTGAATTACCACACGATGCTGCTTTCTTTTTGGCACAACGGGTTCGTTCTAATGTTCGAGAGCTAGAAGGGGCTTTAAAAAGAGTGATAGCGAGTGCTCACTTCACTAAATGTCCAGTTGATGTTCCATTAATAAAAGAGTCACTGAAAGATTTATTGGCGCTTCAAGATAAACAGGTCAGTATTGATAATATCCAGCGAACCACGGCTGAATACTACAAAATTAAAGTGGCTGATTTAATGTCAAAGCGAAGAAGTCGTTCGGTCGCTAGGCCTCGACAAATGGCAATGGCTTTGGCTAAGGAGCTTACTAATCATAGTTTGCCTGAAATTGGCGACGCGTTTGGTGGTCGTGACCACACCACTGTTTTACATGCTTGTAGAAAGATTAAAGAGCTACGTGAAACTAGCTCTGATATTCGTGAAGATTATCAGAACTTGCTCCGTACGCTGGCCACTTAATCCCTTGAATGTTTAAATAAGGCTATATTACAACAGTCACTTTTTATAGAGATTGGCGCTTAACGAAATATCGTAAAACGCTCAACCGGAGATTTAAATAAAGATGAAATTTTCAGTCAATCGCGAAGCGCTTCTTCGTCCACTGACAATCGTAGCGGGTGCTGTAGAGCGCCGTCAGACAATGCCTATATTGTCTAATCTATTGATTATAGCGAGTGGTAACAAGCTGGTTATAACCGGCACGGATTTAGAAGTTGAGTTAAGTGCCACTATCGCTTTGGATGATGCCGCCGATAAGAATGGTGACATTACCGTGCCCGCAAGAAAGCTAGTGGATATTTGTAAGTCGCTTCCTGATTCGTGCGACATATCTTTTTCGTTAGAGCAAGGCAAGGCTGTTGTTAAGAGTGGTCGCAGTCGATACACATTGGCGACATTACCTGCGGCTGATTTCCCTTCGGTTCAGAAGGATGAAAGCAGCTTTTCTGCTACGGTCAATCAGGGAGACTTTGCTCAGTTAATCGATCGCACGGCTTTCTCAATGGCGCAACAAGATGTTAGATACTATTTGAACGGCATGTTGTGGGAGCTTTCGGGTAATAAGCTTAAGGCTGTTGCTACCGATGGTCATCGTTTGGCGATTGCCCATATTGACTTAGTCGATGAAATTCAGGGCGATAAACAGCAGTTTATTGTTCCTCGTAAAGGGGTTGTTGAGCTTACACGATTATTGTCTGACGAATCAGCGCCTATAACTATTGAGTTTGGCGCTAACCATATTAGAGCGACAACCAATGGTATGGTGTTTGTCTCTAAACTGGTTGACGGAAAATTCCCTGATTATGAGCGTGTTCTACCTAAAGGTGGAAACAAAATAGTCTCTGCGGAAAGAGCTGAGCTTAAGTCTGCTCTTTCACGTTCGGCGATTTTGTCGAATGAGAAATTCCGCGGTATTCGCTTTACACTGAGTGATGGAATGGTCGGTATTCAAGCGAATAACCCTGAGCAGGAAGAGGCTCATGAAGAGGTTTCCGTTATTTATCAAGGAGATAGCGTTGAAATGGGTTTTAACGTAAGTTATCTGATTGATGTTTTAGGTGCCCTCAAAAGTGATCAGGTTACAATGACGCTGTCGGATTCTAATAGCAGTGCTTTGGTTCAGGATGGTGACACTGATAACAATGCCTTGTACGTTGTTATGCCGATGCGTTTATAAAGGAGGGTGCTAGTGGCCTAGCCCCTATGAGTTATTGCTTTTTTACCTCATTATTTTTAACGACTGCTGTCACCATTTCTCTGTGCCCTTCTTTTCTTTCGCTACAGTTGTTGCGATTTAATAGCGGGCATTGTTTCACGTGAAACTTTCAGAGCTTGAAATTTCAGGTGTCCGCAACCTCTCTTCCGTATCTATTCAAGATTTTGCACAGATTAATATTTTTTCTGGGCCTAATGGTGCCGGTAAAACCTCTATTCTCGAAGCTATCCATATTCTTGGGTTGGCGCGATCTTTTCGCGGCACGCAGTTACAACCGGTTATTCAATACCATCAGGATACCTGTACGGTTTTTGGTAAAGTGCTTCATGATGACCAGCCAGCACTTTCAGTTGGTGTAAAGCGGGCTAAAAGAGGCGGTTTCCGTATTAGAATTGATGGTCAGGATGAAAAAAGCTTGATCCGTCTGGCTGAAACTCTTCCTATCCAATTAATAGACTCTTCAGCGTATACATTACTTGAGGGTGGCCCTAAGCAGCGACGGCAGTTTATGGATTGGGGTGTGTTTCACGTGGAACATTCGTTTTATGATTCTTGGCGACGAATGCAGCGATGTTTAAAGCAGCGAAATGCCGCTCTTCGATCAGGTAAAGCAAATAAACGTACACTGTCTGCTTGGGATCAAGAGTTGATAGAGGCCTCAGAGTTAGTTGATAAGGCTAGGTTGAGGTATTTCGACTCTTTTTATCCGGTTTTCGTTGGTTTTCTTGAAAGATTGGTTGATCTCCCTGAATTATCGGTTTCTTACAGCCGAGGCTGGGATGCAGAGAAGTCTTTAAGTGATGTGTTGGCGTTGAGTATAGATCGTGATTTACGGCGAGGGTTTACGCATTATGGCCCACATAGGGCAGATATAAAGTTACAAATAAACGGTTTGAATGCGGGGCAGGTGTTATCAAGAGGGCAGCAAAAGTTAGTTGTCTGTGCATTACGCTTAGCCCAATGCGATTTAATGGTAAAGACCACTCAGAAGAAGTGTGTCTTGTTAATTGATGACCTTCCTGCAGAGATTGATGCTTCTCACCAAGGCAAGTTATGCAGCTTACTCGATAGCTTAGATATTCAATTATTTATGACCTGTGTAGTGGCCGATGATTTGGTCAACCAGCCGTGGGAAAAGCTTAAATACTTAAAGGTTTTTCAGGTATTGAAGGGTGAAACAGAAGAGACGCAAAGCTTAGGATAAGCCGTTGTGCGGCGTTGAAATCAGGCGCTTATAGCTGCTGATTTGAGGGCTCAAACTACCTGTATATTAGGTTGACTCAGGCCGAATATCATCACACAATATGCGGTTATAAATACCGCTAAGCAATTGATTTTTATTGTTTTAGCATAGAAAACAAAGCCTTTATATCGACGTGAAAGGCAAGACTGATCAAATAGTAACCAACACTAGGCCTTGGAGCCAAACTATGAGTGAAGCGGGTTCCGGGGAATACAATTCCTCGAGTATAAAAGTCCTTAAGGGTCTCGATGCAGTAAGAAAGCGACCGGGTATGTATATCGGTGATACAGATGATGGTACCGGCTTACATCACATGGTATTCGAGCTTGTTGATAACTCTATCGATGAAGCCTTAGCGGGTCATTGCTCTCAAATCACCGTCACTATCCATCCTGATGAATCGATCAGTACAGCTGATAATGGCCGTGGTGTTCCAACAGAAATTCACGATGAGGGTGTCTCTGCCGCAGAAGTTATTATGACCGTACTTCACGCGGGTGGTAAGTTTGATGACAACACTTATAAAGTTTCAGGCGGCTTACACGGTGTAGGTGTTTCCGTGGTTAATGCGCTGTCGTCAGAGCTTACTCTAACGATTCGTCGTAATGGTGAAATACATGAACAAATTTATCGTCACGGTGTGCCTGACGCGCCGTTAGCGGTTATCGGTAAAACAGAAGAGTCTGGCACGCATGTTCGTTTTCATCCGTCACCAGACACGTTTAGTAATATTGAATACCATTATGAGATTTTGGCGAAGCGATTACGCGAATTATCATTTTTGAATTCTGGCGTTAATATTTTATTAAAAGATGAGCGAAGCGGAAAAGAAGATACCTTCTGCTATGAAGGTGGTTTAAGAGCGTTTGTAGAATTCCTAAACGTTAATAAAACACCTATTAACACAGGTTTATATTTTACTACTGACTTTGAAGATATTGGCGTTGAAGTTGCGTTGCAGTGGAACGATGGCTTTCAAGAAAACTTATATTGTTATACCAATAATATCCCTCAACGCGATGGCGGTACCCATTTAGCCGGTTTCCGTTCGGCATTAACGCGCGGCTTAAATACTTACATTGAAAAAGAAGGTTTGGGTAAAGGGTCTAAAGTTTCAACCACTGGTGATGACGCCCGTGAAGGTTTAACCGCAATAGTCTCGGTTAAGGTTCCGGATCCAAAATTCTC